>DAOUBN010000325.1:0-3698 GCA_034432815.1 Anaerolineae bacterium
ATTCATGGGGGCATCGCAGCCCCCCCGGAGCCCCTTCCCCCAGAGCCCTCCCCTTATGAAAGAGGCGAGGGCATGGAAGGGCTGCTCGCTCATGTATTCGGGGGATATGGGCTCTCCCCGCAGGAAGCGCTGCACCTGCTCCCAGAGCAGGATCCTCTTCTGGGCATAGTGGAAGAAGCCCATCTGGATCACTCCAGTGGCTGCGGCACCGCCCAGAAGCAGGCTTCCCGCCCACTGGAAGAAGTTGGCCCCCGCTATGAAGAACATGATGATCCCGGTAAGGGCAATGAGGGCAGCCATGGAAATATCGGGCTGGAGGATGACCAGGCCGGTGACGGTCCCGACTATCACAGCGAAGGGGATGAGGCCTCTGGTCAGGGAGGAGAGGCTCTCCCTCCGGGAGGAAAGCCAGTGAGCCGCATAGATTATGGTGCCGAGCCTGGCGAACTCGCTGGGCTGGAAGGAAGCTCCCGCGCTGGTCCGGAAGAGCCAGCGCCCCGTCCCCCTCAGGTTCACCAGGATCAGCAGGAAGAGGATGGCCATCATTATGGGAACTGAGAAGCGCTTGAGCAGGCGGTAATCTATCGCCGAGGCAATGCCCATGGCCCCGAGGCCCGCCAGAAATCCTGCAAGCTGCTGGATGAAGAAGCGCTCGGGGTTCCCATAGCCCCCGAGGGCGAAGAGGTGAACTCCGGCGCTGTGCATCATCATAAGGCTTATGACCGCCAGCACCCCTAAAGCCGGCAGTATTACGGGATCGGGGTTGAATTTCCTGCGCATTCTCCCGGGCTCCTAAAGCCTTGCCACAAGCTCTTTGAAGCGCTCGCCCCTGTGGGCGTAATCCCTGAAGGCGTCAAAGCTCGTCCCCCCGGGCGAAAGGAGGACGATCTCCCCTGGCTTTGCTACCCTGGAAGCCTCTTCAACCGCCTCCTCAAGGGTTGGGCAGAGGGAAATGCCGGGACCCTCGGTTCCCAGGCGCGCCCTGGCCTCCCTTATCGCCCGCTCAATCTTCGGTGCTGCCTCCCCGAAAATCACTATGTGCCGGACCTTCCTTACGGCAAGCTCGGCCATCTCCTCCCATGGGAGGTTCTTATCCCTCCCCCCGGCCAGGAGGATTATGGAGCCGTCAAAGGAATTGAGGGCGGCCACCACCCTCTCGGGGGAAGTGGCGATGGAATCGTTGTAATACTGGACCCCCCGGACCTCCCGCACGAACTCCAGGCGGTGCTCAACCCCTCTGAAAGTGGTGGCCACGCACCTTATGGCCTCAATGTCCGCCCCGCCGATGAAGGCCAGGAGAGAAGCGGCCAGGAGGTTGGCCACATTGTGCCGCCCCAGCATCCTGACCTCGCCTGTCCTGCAGATCTCCATTTCGGCTTCGCCCACTTTAAGCACGAGGGTTTCGTCCCTCAGGAAGGCCCCTTCGGGGAGTTCCCCCAGGCTGAAGAACCAGACCCTCCCCCTGGCTTCGGAAGCCAGCCCCCTGGTGATGGCGTTGTCGTAGCCCAGGACAACCACCCCGTCTTCCTTCTGGTGGAGGAAAATGTTCTTCTTGGAGGCAATGTAGTCCTCCATGGATGGGTGACGGTCCAGGTGGTTCGGCGTTATGTTGAGCACGGCCGCCAAGGGAGGGCTCAGGGGCTCAAGGCCGAAGTCCGGCCCGAAGAGCTTGAGCTGGAAGCTGGAAAGCTCCATCACGACCCTGTCCTGAGGCCCGATCTCCTCCAGATGCTCTATGAGGGGCCGCCCTATATTCCCCCCAACCCAGGTTTGGAGCCCGGCTTCCCTGAGCATTTCCCCCGTGACAGCGGTGGTGGTGGTCTTCCCGCTGGAGCCCGTTATCCCGATGATCGGAGCCGGGCAGAGCTCGCAGAAGAGCCTTGATTCCCCGCTCACAGGGATGCCTCGCCTTCGGGCCTCCTGCACTATCGGGATCTCAATGGGCACCCCGGGGCTGACGAAGAGCACATCGGTCTCATCCAGCAGGCTGAGGGGGTGGCCTCCAAGGACAAAGCGGACCGGAAGGTGAGCGAGGGAGGCCATCCTCTCCCCCAGTTCCTCCTCCCCCTTTATGTCGCTGATGGTGACCTCGGCACCTTTTCCGGCAAGGAAGCGGGCCAGAGCCGTTCCCTCCCTCGCCAGGCCTATTATGGTTACCTTCAGACCCTCAAACTCCATAGGCCTCTCCCTTCAGATCAGGGCCAGGGCGATCCCCAGCATGGCCATGAGGACTGCTATGAGCCAGAAGCGCTGGGTTATATGGGTTTCGGACCAGCCCAGAAGCTCAAAGTGGTGGTGGAGGGGGGCCATCTTGAAGATCCTCCTGCCCTGGCCGTATCGCGCTTTGGTGTATTT
Source organism: Anaerolineae bacterium (assembly GCA_034432815.1). Taxonomy (GTDB): domain Bacteria; phylum Chloroflexota; class Anaerolineae; order SpSt-600; family SpSt-600; genus SpSt-600. The sequence continues at coordinate 2,356 of DAOUBN010000325.1, forward strand.
GAAGTAGGCCACCTGGATTATGACGGAGAGAGCTTCAGCCACAAAGATGAAGCCTATCACCGGGAGCAGGAGCCACTGGCCGGTCATCAGGGCTACAACCCCCAGGGTAGCCCCGATGGAGAGGGAGCCTGTATCGCCCATGAAGAGTTCGGCCGGGTAAGAGTTATACCAGAGGAAGGCCAGCAGGGCTCCCACGACCGTAAAACAGAACCTTGCCAGGTAAACCTGCCCCTGAAGGTAAGCTATGACCCCGTAGGCGGCGAAGGCGATGGCCGCCACATTCCCCGCCAGCCCATCAAGCCCATCGGTCAGGTTTACGGCATTGGATGCGCCCACGATGATGAACATGGCTATGGGGATATACCACAGGCCCAGGTCTATCATCTTCGGAACTGTCGGGATGGCCACGACCCTCAGGCCGAGGCCGTAGTAAATCATGAGGGCAGTGATGAGGGCCAGCACCACCTGGCCCAGGAACTTGGCCCTTGCCCTCAGCCCTTCCCCTCTCCTCCTGCCCTTAACTCCCTCCCAGTCGTCAATCGCCCCCAGGATCCCGTAGCCCACCATCACCCCCAGGGGCACCAGGATTGACCGCCCAAGCAGGGTCATCCCCAGGAGGCTGAAGATGTTGAGGGTTATGGTTATGAGAAGCACCGGCACAATTATCATGATCCCGCCCATGGTGGGAGTCCCCGTCTTGCTCATGTGGGAGCTGGGGCCGTTAACCTTTATCAGTTTCCCGATGCCCCGCCTCTTCAGAAACTCAATCAGCGGGCCTCCCCAGATGAAGGCCAGGAGGAAGGAGACTGTTCCGAGTGCAAGGGCGTAGGACATCTCAATCCCTCGCCATGATGGCTCTGACGATCTCTTCCATCTTCATTGCCCTTGAGCCTTTGACCAGGACCACGTCCCCCGGCTCCAGGATTTCAAGGAGCAGGCTCACGGCTTCTTCCCTGGAATCAAAGCTGTGGACTTTCTCCGGTGGCATGCCGCAGGCGATGGCTTCCTGAGCTATCATCCTGGCCCTGGGCCCCACCGTGATCAGGATTGAGGCCACTTCCACTGCCTTCCTCCCCACCTTCCTGTGCCCCTCCTCCTCGTAAGAGCCGAGCTCCAGCATGTCCCCCAGGACTGCGATACGCCTTCCGGGAAGCTCCCCCAGGACGCTCAGGGCAGCTAAGGTTGAGGGAGGGCTGGCGTTGTAAGTGTCATCCAGGATGGTGGTTTCCCTTATCCCCCTGACGGCCATCAGCCTCACCTGGGCCGATGTGTCCCTCAGGCCGGCCATTATCTCCCCCCAGGAAAGCCCCTCCAGCAGGCCCACGGCCGCCGCGGCAAGAGCA
>DAOUBN010000326.1:0-11488 GCA_034432815.1 Anaerolineae bacterium
CTCGAGCAGCAAAGCCAGGGGGGGAGGTGGGGGTGTCCCCCCACGAAAATAAAATTGGGGCCGAGTTGCCCTCTCCTGAAACCCGCCCACGAGGGGGACCCTGAAGCCAGGCTTAGCCACAGCAAACAGGGGTGGGAAAAGAGGAGAAAGGGCGGGGGGATATCCCCCGCACCCCCCGGCATGGGGGCTCCGCCTACCTGCACCCCCTCTCCGGAGGGCACCCCCGCAGCCCCCTTCCGCCTCGTTTTTCTCCTTCAGAACAGGGCAGAGCCCAGCACCTGGACAGCCCCGGTGCCCAGGGAGATGAAGGGATGAGGATAGAGGCCAATGACGAAAACCATCACCAGACTGGCCACCACAACCCACCTGATAGCAGGGTTCACCTCAAATGGCCTCTCATCCCCTGGCAGGAAAAACATGTGCCTGACCACGTTCAGGTAGTAGAAAGCCGAGATCACGCTGTTTATTATCCCCACCAGGGCCAGGACGTAGAACTGGAGCTGAATAGCTGCCCCGAACACGAAGAACTTCCCCACGAACCCCCCGGTCCCGGGTATGCCTATGAGGGAAAGCAGGAAGACGATCATAGCACCGGCCAGGAGGGGCTCCCGCTTTATGAGGCCGGCGTAATCAGAAATGCGGTTGGAACCGGTAGCCCTCTCCACCGCTATAACCACGGCGAAAGCCCCGAGGTTAGTAAAGAGGTAGGCCATCAGGTAGATGAGAACCCCATTGAGGCCGGTGAAATTGCTGGCCACCCCGCTCACCATGCACACCACGCCCATGAGGATGTAGCCGGCATGGGCAATGCTGGAATAGGCCAGCATCCTTTTTATATTCTCCTGGCGGAGGGCCACCAGGTTCCCCAGGGTCATGGTCACCATGGATATGCCGGCCAGCACAGCGGCCCACTCCGGCTGGAATGAGGAAAGGGCCGTTATGAAAACCCTCATGAGCACCGCAAGACCGGCCGCTTTCGGCCCCACCGAGAGGAAAGCGGTCACCGGGGTGGGAGCCCCCTCGTAGGTGTCAGGGGACCACTGATGGAAGGGGACGAGGGCGATCTTGAAGCCGAAGCCTGCCAGAAGGAGGACGATGGCGGGGAAGGCCAGCCAGCCGCCAGCCCTGCTGGCGCTCAATGCTTCCCCTATCCTGGCCAGGTCCAGTGTCCCGGTGACACCGTAGAGGATGGACATGCCATAAAGCATGAGCGCGGAGGCAGTAACGCCGTAGAGGAAATACTTTATGGCCGCCTCGCTGGACTTGCCTTCCTCCCGGAGGTAGCCCACCAGGATGTAAGAGGTGAGGCTGAGGAACTCAAAGGCCAGGTAAAGCATCAGCAGGTTGACAGCGCTGACCACCAGCAGGATGGCAAGGGTGACCAGGAGGAAGAAGGCGTAGAACTCCCCGCGGTAGGGGGTATGGCCTTCCAGATACCGGTAGGAAGAGAGGAGGACAAGCCCTGTGCCCACGAGGGCGAGCCCCTTGAAGAAAAGGGCAAACCTGTCGGAGGCCAGAACCCCCAGGATGGGCAGGGCCGAAACCTTCCCGAAAGCCAGGAGCAGGAAGAAGGAGAGGATCACGAAAGCCACGGCCAGCCCCAGCATCGTGGCTTCCCTCTCCTCCCTCAGCCTCCTCCAGGCCATATCCAGGGCCAGAAGGACAAGCCCTCCCAGGAAGAGGACTATCTCCGGAGCAAAGGCCGAAAGGACATCAAGGGCGCTCAAGGCCGACCTCCTTTCACAGCTTGCCCATGAGGGCCGTCGTGGCTGTGTTGATTATGTTGAGCAGAGGCGCCGGGTAGAAGCCCAGCCCCACCATGAAGAGAAGAAGCGGCCACATCGTCACCTTCTCAAAAGCTTCCATATCGGTGAGGTGGCCCCACTTCTCCTCGTTGAAGGGCCCCAGGAACATGAACTGCACCACCTTCCACAGGATGTATCCAGCCGTGGCCACCACCCCCAGAACTCCGAAAGCAGCGATGTAGGGGATTATGTGGAAGGCACCCCTGAACACCAGGAACTCACCCCAGAACCCGGCAAGGCCAGGAAGGCCAAGGGAAGCCAGGCCGGTGATCATCACCACAGCGTAGTAGTAGGGCAGCTTGGCCCCGAGCCCACCGAAAACCTTCAGGTCCCTGGTGTGAGCCCGCTCGTAAATCATGCCCACCAGGAAGAACAGGCCACCAGTGATTATGCCGTGGTTGAACATCTGCATCGTGGCGCCGTTCAGGGCGATGGCCGCGCTCTCCTTGAAAGCCGGGTGGTTGAAATTAAGGCTGGAAGCCGCCGCAGCGATCCCCAAGACCACATAGCCCATGTGAGCCACCGAGGAGTAAGCGATGAGGCGCTTCAGGTCCCACTGGGCCATGCACACGAAAGCCCCATAAACTATGCTTATGAGCCCCAGGATCGCCACTACGGGCGCATAGAACCTGAAGGGCTCGGGGAAGATGGGCAGGACTATCCTCAGGAGCCCGTAACAGCCCAGCTTCAGCAGGATGCCGGCCAGGATTACGCTGCCGGCCGTGGGAGCTTCGGTGTGGGCGTCGGGCAGCCAGGTGTGGAAGGGGAAGCTCGGAACCTTTATGGCGAAGGCGACGAAGAAGGCCCAGAAGGCCAGGCTGGCCAGAGTGAAGTTATCGGCGAAGGGGTGAACCTCCGCCGCCTTGAGGATGTCAAAGCTCCCGGTGGTGAAATAAATGCCCAGGATGGCCAGGAGCATGAAAACGCTACCGGCCAGGGTGTAGAGGAAGAACTTTATAGCTGCATACTCCCGGTTCTTCCCGCCCCAAACCCCGATGAGGAGATACATCGGGACAAGACCGACCTCCCAGAACACGTAGAAGAGGACGAAGTCCAGCGCCACGAAGACCCCATACATCCCGGTCTGAAGCAGGAGGAAGAGGAAATAATACTCCTTTACCCGCTCGTGGATGGTGTAGGCTGAGTAGAAATAGCCCAGGGTTGAAAGGAGGGAGGTGAGGAAGATCATGGGGACGCTTATCCCGTCAACTCCCACGTGATACCAGACATTAATGGCGGGGATCCAGATCCGGCGCTCCACAAACTGGATCCCACCCTCCGTCTGATTGTAGGCAATCCAGAGGTAGATGGAAAGGGCCAGGGGGATGAGGCTCACGGCTATGGCGAAACGCCTTATGAGGTTGACCTTTTCCTTGGGGAAGAAAAGCAGGATCAGCGCTCCGATCGCCGGGATAAAGGTTATGGCCGAGAGTATTGGGAACCCCATTTCTCAAGCCTCCTCATCAGAATCTCACAATGTATATCCCGAGAAGCATAAGCACTGTGAGGACCGCCACCAGGAGGTAGTTCTGGGCTTTTCCGGTCTGGGTGAGGCGCAGAACGCCTCCAAAGGCCGAGGTTACCTTCCCCAGACCGTTGACAATCCCATCCACCACCTTGAGGTCAAAGAGGCCTCCCAGGTCCGAAAGCTTCCTCCCCAGCCTGCCGACCCCGTCCACGATGGGGTCAATTACCCAGTGATCGTCAAACTTGAAGAAGGTTTCGGAGAGCCACAAGGCGAAGCGAATTACGGTGGCCTGGTAGAATTCGTCAATGTAATACTTGTTCTTGAGGACAGTGTAGATCGGGCCAAGGGATATGGACAGGGGATCAGGCTGGCCGGCCCTGAGGGGCTCGCGGCCATAAACGACCCAGGAAAGGGCGAGGCCCGCAAGGCCCATCAGCACCGAAAGGCCCATGACCCCGAAATTGAGGGGAACGGTCGGGAAGCCCTCCCCCACCAGGTGGTGGAAGGGGTTGTTTAGGAGCGGCCCCAGGACCGGAAAATCGTGGGGGACTCCAACGAAGCCCAGGAAAGTGGAGAAGAACGCGAGGATTATGAGGGGGATGGTCATAACCCAGGGGGTTTCGTGGGCCTCTTCGGCGTGGTGGCTGCGGGGCTCCCCGGCAAAGGTCAGGAAAACCTGGCGGCCCATGTAGAAGGCCGTCAGGAAAGCGGCCAGCGTCCCCAGAACCCAGACGAAGCCGGGCCAGGAGAGGAACCCGACTTCGGAAGCGTGGTGGAAGGCATGGCCCAGGATCTCATCCTTGCTCCAGAAGCCAGCCCACGGAGGGATGCCGGCCAGGGCCAGGGTCCCCATAAGGAAAGTCCAGAAAGTGATGGGCATCCGCTTGCGGAGGCCGCCCATCCTCATCATATCCATCTCGTGATGGGTGCCGATGATCACGGAGCCGGAACCCAGGAACAGCAGGGCCTTGAAGAAGGCATGGGTTATCAGGTGGAAGACGGCAGCCACATAGGCTCCAACCCCCAGAGCCGCGATCATGTAGCCGAGCTGGCTTATGGTGGAGTAGGCCAGCACCCGCTTTATGTCGTTCTGAGCGATGGCTATGGTAGAGGCGAAGAAAGCGGTGAAGGCCCCGATGAAAGCCACCAGACCAAGCTGCGGTCCGTGCTCAACCACGGAGAAGAGGGGGAAGGAGCGGGCAACCAGGTAGACGCCCGCGGCCACCATGGTGGCGGCGTGGATCAGGGCGCTGACGGGGGTGGGACCCTCCATGGCATCAGGCAGCCAGACGTGGAGCGGGAACTGGGCGCTCTTACCCACCGCCCCGCCGAAAAGCAATATCGCTATCACCGTGGCCACCGGCAGTTCGCCCACCAGTGGCAGGGGCACCGGGGAATGGGCCAGGTGTTTTCGGACTTCAGGCTTAAAGACCTCGGAATAGGTCAGGGAGCCAGTGCGGGAGTAGAGATAGATAATTCCCAGGAGCATCATCACATCGCCGATGCGGGTGGTGATGAAGGCCTTGAGGCCAGCCCGCATCGCCGAGGGCTTCTCAAACCAGAAGCCTATCAGCAGGTAGGAGCAGAGGCCCATGACCTCCCAGAAGATCATCAGCATCAGGAGGTTATCGGCCAGGACCATCCCCAGCATCCCGCAGGCAAATAAGGAGATATAGGCGAAGAAGCGGGAGTAGCGGGGATCCCCGTGCATGTATCCGATGGAGTAGATGAAGATGAGGAGGCAGACGAAGGGGACCATGAAGAGCATGGCCAGGGTCAGAGGATCCACCATGACCCCCATCCTGAACCAGCTCGGGCCGGTGGGGAGCCAGTTCCAGCTCATGTGGAAGGCCTCCTCGCCCCTCCCCACATGGTGCTTTATGCCTTCGTATAGGGCACCCCAGGAGAGGATCCAGGCCAGGGCGATGCTCCCTATGGCGATGGAATGGCTCAGCTTCTTGCTGGGGTTGGCAAAGAGCACGATTATCCAGAAGGAAGCCAGGGGGATAAGGGGTATGAGCCAGACCAGCTTGAGGAAGAAAATCCCTTCCATTCACTGCCTCCTTAAAAGAGTGCTTATGGATTCCAGAAAAGCCTCAAAATCGCCCAGGTTATTGCGGGCAAAGGCCAGCACTTTGACAGGGTCCACCTTCCAGTATTGGTGGACCAGCAGGTTGCGGAAGCGAGCCATCTGAACCAGGCGTCCGGCCAGGCTTTCATCCACAAGCTTCATATCCCTGAGAGCTTCAAAGCATTCGGCGTAACTGGCCGGAGCCCAGCGCGCCATCCGGGCAAGGATGTGAGAGCAAATGGAAGCCACAGCTTCAATAGCTCTGAGCAGAAGGTGCATGACCGTATAGAGGTTTCGTTCATCGGAGAAAAACTCCGCATCGGGAAGGGAAGCGTAAAAGCGCACCTTTTCCACCGCTTCCCGTATTTCCCCTGCCCGCCCCTTGACGAACTCCTCGTTCAACCTCACCATTTCCTGAGCAGCTCCTCCAGATACATGCGCCCCAGGTAAGCGAAATCCATGTATTCCCTCGCCACGCGCTCAATGAAATCCGCCAGGAACTCCTCATCGCGCACCAGGATGGCTTCCCCCTGCAGGACGCTGTGCTGGAAACCGAGGGGTGCATCGTTCAGGACATGCACGTCCACCGGGAAGCGCAGGGCCCGGGTAAGCTCCACCGAAAGGCCCATCTCGTAATCAAACGCATCCTCAACCCTGGCCTTATCCACGTAAACGGCCAGGTCTATATCGTTGCAGGGCAAACCTTCGGCGAAGGAGCCGTGGAGGTAAGCGAAGACGATCTCCTCCCTCGGCTCCAGAAGCTCCCTGAGCCTGGCAAGAACCTCTTCCCTCTCCATTTTACCCCCGCATAAGGTCCACTTCTTCAACGTTAACCGTATCGCGGGTGCGGTAGATGGAGATGATTATGGCCAGGCCCACAGCTGCTTCGGCCGCCGCCACCGCAATGACGAATATGGCGAAGACGAGGCCGGAAAGGTCGGCAGGGTTTACGTGGCGCCAGAAGGCCACCAGGTTGAGGTTGACGGCGTTGAGCATCAGCTCCACGCCCATAAGTATCCCGATAGCGTTGCGGCGAGCCAGCACTCCGTAGAGGCCGATGCAGAAGAGGGCTGCCGCCACCACAAGATACCAGCTCAGAGGAACCATCTCTCACCTCTCCCGGGCAATGATTATGGCCCCGATGAGGGCCGCCATCAGCAGGACCGAAGCCACCTCAAAGGGGACAAGGTATTCCCCCACGAAGGAAGCGCCGAGGTTTTCTATAAGGTTCTGGGGCACAGACGCCGCCCTGACGGGCCATGGGACCCGCACTATCATGGCCAGAAGGACGACGAAGAGGAGGCCGGCCACCAGGGCCGCAACCCACCACTGCTCGTTGAAAGCCCTGGCCTTTGGGTCCATGAGATGCCTGGTCAGCATTATGGCGAAGAGAATGAGGAGGGCGATGGCTCCCACATAGATGAGGATCTGGAGGGCAGCCAGGAATTCGGCTTCCAGGAGGATGTAGAGGCCGGCCACCCCAACGAAGGAGAGGACCAGAGCCAGGGCACTGTGGAATAGCCTCCTGGTGGTCACCACAAGCAGGGCTCCGATCACTGCGATCAGGCTGAAGATGAAAAAGGCGATCTGCATACCCATGGCGCTACCCCCGAAAAGTTATTTCCAGGCCCATCCATGCTCAGTCACGCCGCTCCGGTCGCCGATCCTGAGCAGATCCTCCAGGCTGAGCACCAGCTTGTTCTCGTAAGTGGCCAGCTCATACTCGTGGCTCATCTCAATGGCCCCGTAAGGGCAGGCTTCCACGCAGAGCCTGCAGAAAACGCACCTTCCCAGGTTGTATCTGTAATCCACCAGCTTCCTCTCCTTGCCTTTCCCCTCCGCTATGACCTCAATAACCCCGTGGGGGCAGGCCAGAGCGCAGGCTCCGCAGGCCGTGCACCTGGGCTGGCCGGTTTCGGGGTCCCTCAGGTGCATCAGGGCCCCCCTGAAACGGGGGAACATGGCGTATTTCTCCTCAGGATACTGGAGGGTGAAGAGGCCGACCCCCTCCGGCTCCAGCCTGGGAACAGGCCCTTCGGTGAAATAGCGCTTCGGGAAAGGGTGCTTGTAACCCTTGAAGTAAGTCATAACCCCATGCTTAACGGTTGTGTAGAGCCCTTTGAGAAGCCCGAGACCGAACATCTTCCACCCCCACTTTCAGGCTAAAGCCTTCTTCGGAGTAAAGCGGCCGAGGAGGTAAAGGGCCAATCCACCGGCCAGAATGTTCCCGGCCCAGTAAGCCGTAACCTGGCCCCAGTAGCCGAGCCCCAGCTTTACCACGACGCCCGTCACCAGGAGGTTCGCCATGGCCAGGGGGACCAAGAACTTCCACGAGAAATTGAGGAGCTGGTCAATCCTGAGGCGGGGGAAAGTGGCTCTGAGCCAGAAGAAAACGTAAACCACCACTGCCACCTTGATAAAGAACCAGATGTAAGAGGGGAGGATCGGTCCCTTCCACCCGCCCAGGAAGAGGGTCACCACCATGGCGGAGACGGCGAAGGTGTTGATGTATTCGGCCAGGAAGAACATGGCCCACTTCACCCCGGAATACTCAATGTGGTAGCCGGCGATGATTTCCGATTCCGCCTCCGGGAGGTCAAAGGGGCTCCGGTTGGTCTCGGCAACCCCGCAGATGAAGTAGATGAGGAAAGCGACGGGCTGGAGGAGGATGAAGGGCAGGGGGCTCTGGGCCTCCACGATCTTCTGGAGGGACATGGAGCCTGCAGCCATCACCACGCTCAGAATGGCCAGGGCCATCGGGACTTCGTAGCTGAAAAGCTGGGCCACGGCCCTGAACCCGCCCAGCAGCGCATACTTGTTCCCCGAACCCCACCCGGCCATCAGGATTGCTATGGAGGTTACTGAGCCAAGGGCAATAACGTAAAGGACGGCGATGTTGAGATCGGCCGCCACGAGCTTCTTACCGAAAGGCATCACAGCCCAGACCATGAAGGCAGGAACGACTATTATCACCGGCGCCAGGAAGTGGAGGAGCCTGTCGGCCTTTTCCGGGATTATGTCCTCTTTTATCAGGAGCTTGAGAACGTCGGCGATGGGCTGGATGAGGCCGTAGGGGCCGACTCTGTTGGGCCCGAGCCTGTCCTGGAGCCTGCCCAGGATCTTTCGCTCCAGGAGGGTGAGGGCCATGACCACCACTACCATCATGAGGATTATGACCAGACCGACCAGCACCATCATGATCACATCGGCCAGCCAGGCGGGGAGGAAACCCTTGAGCCATCGGGTTATGATTTCCCCAATGTATGGGAGGATGTTCTCCAGGTCCATCATCGGTCCACCTCGCCCATGGTTATGTCAATGCTCCCCAGGATTATGACCACATCGGCCACCTTGTGGCCCACGGTTATTTCCCGCAGGACCCCCAGGTTCACGAAGGAGGTGGGCCGGATCTTGAAGCGGTAGGGCTTGTCGGAGCCGTCGCTCACCAGGTAGAAGCCGAGTTCACCTTTGGGGGCCTCAATCCGGCCGTATACCTCGCCTCTGGGCGGGCGCAACCTCCTGGGGACCTTCTCCGCCACAGGCCCATCCGGGATCTGGTCAAGGGCCTGCTCCAGGATGCGGAGGCTCTGCTTCCACTCCAGGATCCTGAGCATGTAGCGGTCGTAAACATCGCCGTTAGGGAGGGTGGGGATCTCAAAGTCAAACCGGTCGTATACGGAGTAGGGCTCGGCCCGGCGGACATCGTATTTGACCCCCGACGCCCTCAGGACAGGGCCCGTCACTCCGTAAGCTATAGCCACATCGGGAGGGAGCACTCCCACCCCCCTTGCCCGCTGGAGGAAGATTTCGTTTTCGGAAAGGAAGGTGTCTATTTCATCGGCGAACTTCCAGAGGTGGCTCACCAGCTTCCTGGCCTGGGGAATGAAACCATCGGGCAGGTCGCCGGCCACCCCGCCGGGGCGAATGTAGTTGGGCATCATCCGGGAACCCGAAACCCATTCAAAGAGGTCCAGGATGTGCTCCCTGGCCCTGAAGGCGTAGAGGACCGGGGTGAAGTAAGCGCCGAGGTCATTGAAGAGGAAGCCGATGGCCATCATGTGGTTCAGGATTCGGGTGAATTCGGCCATTATCACCCTTATATATTCAGCCCGTTCCGGGGGCTTGATCCCGGCCAGCTTCTCCACGGCCACCGCATAGGCGAACTCGTTGGTCATGGCGCACATGTAATCCAGGCGGTCGGTTATCGGGACGGCCTGGAGGTAGGAGCGGCCTTCGCTCAGCTTCTCAATCCCCCGGTGCAGGTAGCCGTAAACGGGCTTGAGGTCCACTATGGTTTCCCCTTCCAAGGTCAGGACCATGCGGAACACCCCGTGGGTGCTGGGGTGCTGAGGCCCCATGTTGAGGACGATTTCCTGGGTTTTGAAGGCGGCAGCCATGCTCCTTTTCCTCCGTTACCAGTAAGGTGCTTTCGGCCTGGTGGGTTCCAGTTCTTTGAAAGTGAAGGTTCGGTTCTCAAAATCCTTGCGGAGGGGCCAGCCCGGGAATCCCTCCCACATGAAGATCCTCCTCAAATCCGGGTGGCCATCAAAAACAATGCCGAAGAGGTCGTAAATTTCCTGTTCCTGCTGGAAGGCGCTGGGCCAGATATCGCTCACGGTCGGCAGGGAAGGATTGGCCTTGTCCTCTACGTAGACCTTGAGGGCCAGGGGGCCGAGGTTGCTGCTGATGGGCTCCCGGCCCATGGAGTAGAGGTAATAGACCACCTCAAACCGCTCCGGAAAGTCAACCCCGGCCATGAAGGAAAGGTAATTGAAGCCTACCTCATCCCGGAGGAAGCGAGCTACTTCCCGGATCTGCTCCTTCCGGATGACCACCGTTGGGTCTTTGACTTCTTCGGGGATTTCCAGGATTGCCTCAGGGAATTTCTCCTTCAGGAGCTGGAAAAGCTCTTCCATCATGCCTTCTCCCTCCTGTACCAGGGGACCGTAAGGATGGACTGGCGGTCAATCTTTTTCTGGAGTTTAATCAGGGCATCCAGAAGGGCTTCCGGCCTGGGAGGACAGCCGGGAACGTAAACGTCCACAGGTATTATTTCATCCACGCCCTGGAGGACGGCGTAGGAGTTGAAGATGCCGCCGGATATGGCGCAGCTTCCCATGGCGATCACGTATTTGGGTTCGGGCATCTGGTGGTATAGCCTCAGGACCTGAGGGGCCATCTTGTGGGTTACCGTCCCGGCCACGATCATGAGGTCGGCCTGGCGGGGGCTTGCCCGGAAGACCTCAGCCCCGAAGCGGGCTATATCGTAGCGCGAAGCGGAAGCGGCTATCATCTCTATTGCACAGCAGGCCAGGCCGAAAGTGAGAGGCCAGAGGGATGAGCGTCTGGCCCAGTTGTAGAGCTTATCCACCGTGGTGATGAGGACATTGCGCCGGAGTTCGGGAGGGACCACGATCTCTTCAGCCATGTTTTCACCTCCACATTAGTGCCCCTTTGCGCCAGGCATAGGCCAGGGCCACCAGCAGGATTCCCAGGAAGATGAAGACATCCAGGAGAGCTACAAGGCCGAGCTTGTTGTAGGCCACAGCCCAGGGCAGGAGAAAGGCGATTTCCACGTCAAAAATGGCGAAGATGAGGGCGTAGATGTAATACTGGACCTTGAACTGGACCCAGGTTTCGCCGATGGTTTCAAGCCCGCACTCGTATATGGATTGTTTTATGGGGTTGGGCTTCTTGGGGCGTATGAGCCAGGCGAAGCCTATGCCTAAAAGGGGAACGGCCAGAGCCATAACCATCAGGATTCCCACGAAGAGATACTGGCTCAACAAGGTCTGGCTCCTCCTTATGAGGTTTGTGAAAAACCTCCCATATTATACTCGCCCCAAAGAAATAGGCAAATTTCAGTGGAGCAGGAAGAGCACAACCCCATGCCGGGGAGCCTGGAGAAACCCGGGGATGGAGGGGGCTTTGCCCCCTCCCGGGGGTATGGGGGTGCCAGGGGGGAGCCCCCTGCCAGGGGGCCTGAGGGATGCGCCCCCGGAAAAACAAATCCCCCACCCCCGTTTGCTCCGGCTAAGCCAGGCTTCAGGGGCCCCCCTCGTGGGCGGGTTTCAGGAGAGGGCAACTCGCCCCCAGTTTTTGTTTTCGTGGAGGGACACCCCCCACCTCCCCCCGGCAGGGGGA
>DAOUBN010000327.1:0-4985 GCA_034432815.1 Anaerolineae bacterium
AGGCCCCTTTGAAGCCGATGCCATCGCCATACACCTGGAGGGGGTTCAGGTGGCCCGCCCCCTCACCCACGACCTCCTCAAATCCGTGATCCAGAGCCTCGGCGCCAGGGTGGCCTACGTGGTGGTGGACGATCTGCGCAACGATACTTTCTACGCCCGTATAATCCTGGAAATGAACGGCAACCGGATTGAAGTGGACTCCCGCCCGAGCGATGCCATAGCCCTGGCCGTCAGGGCCAACGTCCCCATCTACGTGGCCGAGGAAGTCATGGACCAGGCTGCCGTCACCCCCGAGGAGGAAATCCTCATCGGAGAGAAGGAAGAGGTGAAGGACGAGGACCTCAAGCCCTTTGAGGAATTCCTGGAGAAGCTGGACCTGGACGATCTGGAAGGGCTGGAGAAGATGGATTAGCCATGGTGGAAAGGCTTCCACCCCACAACATAGAAGCTGAACAGTCGGTTCTGGGAAGCCTCCTCCTGGATGGCGAAGCTGTGGTGAAGGTGGCTTCCTGGCTCCGCCCTGATGATTTCTACAACAGGGCCCACAGCCTCATCTACCAGGCCATCCTTGACCTCTACGAGCGCCGGGAGCCCGTGGATTTCATCACTCTGTGCGAGGAACTGAACAGGAAAGGGATCCTTGGGGAGGTGGGAGGCGAAGCCTACATAACATCCCTACTGAACGCCGTCCCAACTCCCATCCACCTTGAACACTACGCCCGGATTGTGGAGAGAACTGCCACCCTGAGGAGGCTCATTTCGGCTGCCGGGGAAATCGCCTCCATGGCCTACGAGGCTTCGGGCGATGTGGAAGAGGTGGTGGACAGGGCCGAGCAGATAATCTTCGGCGTTTCCCAGCGCCGCCTCCGCAGGGATGTCCTCCACATAAAGCAGGTCCTGGATGAATACTTTGAGCGAATTGAATACCTCCACCGCCACCGGGGCGAATTCATGGGCGTCCCCACGGGCTTCTCCCAGCTGGATAAGCTCCTGGGAGGGCTCCAGAAATCCGATTTCATCGTCATCGCCGGAAGGCCAGGGATGGGCAAATCCAGCTTCGCCCTATCCATAGCCCACAACGCCGCCAAACGCTACGGCCAGAGAGTCGCCATCTTCAGCCTGGAAATGTCCGCTGAGCAGGTGGTCCAGCGCCTCCTGGCCGCCGAAACCGGGGTTGATTCCCAGAGGCTGCGCCTCGGCCTTATAAAGGATGAAGAATGGCCCAGGGTCGTCCAGGCCATAGGAATCCTCTCGGAAACCCTCATTTTCCTGGACGATACCCCGGCCATATCGGCGATGGAACTGAGGGCGAAAGCCCGCCGCCTCCATGCCGAGCACGGCCTTGACCTGATCATCGTGGATTACCTCCAGCTCATGCAGGGGGATTCCCGCTCCGAAAACAGAGTGCAGGAAATCTCCTACATCTCCCGCTCCCTCAAATCCCTGGCCCGGGAGCTCAACATCCCCGTTGTGGCTTTATCCCAGCTCTCCAGGGCAGTGGAACAGCGCCAGGACAAAAGGCCCATCCTCTCGGACCTGAGGGAATCGGGGAGCATAGAGCAGGACTCGGACGTGGTCATGTTCGTATACCGGGAAGAGATGTATAATCCCGAGACGGAGAAGCAGAATATAGCCGAGATCATCGTGGCCAAGCACCGAAACGGCCCCACGGGCGTTGTCCCCCTTTACTTCCGCAAAGACGTGGCTCAGTTTGTGGAAGTGGAACTGCTCAGGGAAGGGCTGGATTTTGAGATAGGTGAGGGGTATGAAGAATTATGAGAAAGGCTTCGGCGGCTTCCCGCCAGGAAAACTCCCCGTAGTCCGCATACCGGAACTTTTCTTCAGCGAGCTTTTCCCCGCCATAGATAACCTCCCGGAGCTCAAGGTCACCCTCTACATCTTCTGGCTCATAGAGCACCGGGAGAACCGGAACCCTTACGTGAGCTTTGAGGAACTGGCATCGGACCCGGCCCTCATGAAAGCTCTGGACTTCGGCGGGGCACCCCCGAAGGAGAACCTGAGGAAGGGGCTGGAGAGGGCCGTTGCTCGGGGAACCCTCCTTCTGGTGAAGGCTTCCGCGGACGGCCAGGAGCAGGAATTCTACTTCCTGAACAGCGAGCGGGGCCGCCAGGCCGCTGAGAAAGCTACCCGAGGGGAACTCCACCTGGAGGGCCTCTCCGGAAAGAAGGTAACCCTTATGGAGGCAAGGCCCACGATCTTCACCCTCTACGAGCAGAACATCGGCCTCGTCTCCCCCCTCATTGCCGAGGAACTGATGGAAGCCGAAGCAACCTACCCCAGGGGGTGGATTGAAGAAGCCTTCAAGATCGCCGTAGAGAGGAACATCAGGAACTGGAGATACATAAAGCGGATACTGGAGAGGTGGGCTGCGGAAGGGAAGGAAGATGCAAAAGCTAAGCGACCTCCTGAAGAGGACCGTTACAGCTTCCTCCGGAGCAAATACTCCCGATTCATCAAATACTGAGGGCTCCGAAGTCTGCCCCTATTGCAAGGGCAAGGGCTTCTTCCTGAAGGATGTCCCGGTAGGCCATCCCGACTTCGGGAAGCTCATCCCGTGCCAGTGCAAGATAAAGGAGATGGAAAAAAGGAGGATGGCCCACCTCGGGCGGTGGACAAGCCTTTCTTACCTCCAGCACATGACTTTTGAAACCTTCAAGCCGGAAGGAGTCGGGCTTTCCGAGGAGCTGCGCCTCAACCTCAGGCTCGCCTACGAGGCTGCCCTCCGCTTCGCCCGGAACCCGAAAGGGTGGCTCCTCATCAAGGGGGGATACGGCTCCGGCAAGACCCACCTGGCTGCCGCCATAGCCAACTACCGCCTCCAGCACGGCGAGCCCGCCATCTTCATCGTTGTGCCCGACCTCCTTGACTACCTCAGGACCACCTTTTCCCCCGGTTCCTCCGTGGATTACGACGAGCGCTTTGACGAAATACGCAACGCCCCCCTCCTCATCCTGGACGACCTGGGAGCCCACTCCACCACTTCCTGGGCCCGGGAGAAGCTATTCCAGCTCCTCAACCACCGCTACCTGGCTCGCCTCCCTACCGTCATCACCACTGACTTGGAACTGGAAGAGATAGACCCCCGCCTCCGCTCCCGCCTGGCCGACCCCGATTTCACCGAAATCATCACAATAAAGGCGCCCGATTACCGCCAGGCCGCTTCCCAGAGCGCCTCCTCCCTATCCGCCCTCGGCCTCTACCGCCACATGACTTTTGAGAACTTTGACCTCAGGACCGATGAGGTGGAACTGAAGCCTGAGGAGCGCCGCAACCTCAGGGAAGCCCTGCGGATAGCGAAGGAGTATGCGCAGAAGCCCGAAGGCTGGCTCGTGATCATGGGTAAAACCCCTGGATGCGGGAAGACCCACCTGGCCGCCGCCATCGCCAACCACCTGGCCAGCCAGGGCTATCAGGTAATCTTCGTGGTGGTCCCCGATTTCCTGGATTACCTCAGGGCAACCTTCAGCCCCTCAAGCCCCATCTCCTACGACAGGGCCTTTGAGGAGGTCCGCAACGCCCCCTTCCTCGTCTTAGACGATCTGGGGACCGAAAGCGCCACCCCCTGGGCCCGCGAGAAACTATACCAGCTCTTCAACCACCGCTACGTCGCTCGCCTCCCCACCGTCATCACCACCTCAAAGGACCTGGAGGAGATTGACCCCCGCATCCGCTTCCGGATGGTGGACCCGGCCATCTCCACTGTATTCGTCCTGACCGTGCCGGAATACCTCAAAGGCCGAAGATGACCCTGGGCGACCGATTCGTCCCGGGAAAGCCTGCAGAATTTATCCCTGGCGACCCCTTCTGGCCCACCTTTCCGGAGGGAGCAGCAGCCCATTATGCCAGAGAGCTGAGCCCGCCCGGCTCCCTGATCCTCGTCCCCTTCTGCTCCAACCCCCTCCTGCCCCTTGAACTCATTGACGCAGGCTACAAAGTCCTCGCTTCAAACTTCAACCCCCTGGCGATCCTCCCCCTGAAAGCCCTCCACGGGCGATGGGAGGATTTCTCCCCGGCCCTGACCCGCCTGATGGATGCCCCCCGGGGCGAAAAGCCCCTGCGCCTCTACCTCCGATCCCTCTACCTGGTGGAATGCCCCGGATGTGGGGAAGCTGTGGAGGCGGAATTTTTCATCTGGGAGAAGAAAGCCCCGGCAGCCAAAGCCCTCAAATGCCCGAGGTGCGGGACAGAAGGCACTTTCCCCATCGCCCCGGGCGACCTCAAGCCCCTGGAGAACCTCAAGGAGAAAGGCCCCGATTACTGGTATGTCCTGGGCAGGCTCTTCCCCCCGGGAGAGCTTTCCCCTCCCGAAGCCGAGGACCTGCCCCTCGCCTACACTCCCCGCAACCTCCACTGTCTGAACGCCCTTTTCGTGAAGATTGAGACCCTCTTCCCGGAGAAGTCCTTCCAGTCCCTGGCCCTTAAAACTGCCCTCCTTGCGGCGATGCACCTTTCTCTCTCCCTCTACCCATCCCCTGAGGTCAGGAGGAGGCCCGTGCGGCTCCATCCGCCTCCCAAATTCGTGGAGCCGAACGCCTGGAAAGCCTTCCAGGCCGCCGCCGAAAGCCTTCGCCCCCTGTTCCGCCTCCTGCCTCTGGTTGAGCCGGAGGAATTCTTCAGGAAAGAAAAACCCCCCGCGCTCCTCCTGGCGGCCTGGGGGGTGAAGGGGCTTGAAAAAGAGGTGCCTACCGCTTCCGCCTCCATGCTCATCTTTGAGCCCCCTCCTCTGGACAGGACCTGGTGGGCCTTGAATTTCCTGTGGACAGGATGGCTCCTGGGGCCTCAGGCGGCCCGCCCCCTCCGCCCCCTTGCCCTGAGGGGGTTTTTCGGCTGGGACTGGTATGAGGAAACCATGAGGCAGAGCCTGGCGAAGCTCAGAGGCCTCCTCAAGCCCGGAGCCCCCGCCGTGATCCTGGGCCAGGAGATCCCCCACGTAATGGCCGAGTGCTTGGTCATGGCCGGAGCCG
>DAOUBN010000328.1:0-1602 GCA_034432815.1 Anaerolineae bacterium
AGGACCGGGATTGACCTGCCGGGCGAAAGCAAGGGGCTTGTCCCCACGGCCGACTGGAAGCGCCTGAACTACGGGGAAATGTGGGTCCTGGGCGATACTTACAACATGGCCATCGGCCAGGGGTTCCTCCTTGCCACCCCTCTCCAGCTCCTGAACGCCACCGCGGCCATCGCCAACGGAGGCACCCTCTACAGGCCCAAACTCCTGTACAGGATGGTGGACCACCAAGGCAACGTGGTTTATGAGTTCAGGCCCGAGGTGATACGCACCCTTCCGGCCTCGGAGAAGACCATAGCCCTGGTCAAGAAAGGATTGAGGGAAGCCGTAACCAGGGGGACCGCCTGGCGGACCAACTGGCCCGACATCCCTGTGGCCGGGAAGACGGGAACTGCCGAGTTCTACGGCCCGAGAGATGTCAAAGGCCACCTGCCAACCCACGCCTGGTTCACGGCCTTCGCCCCATACGATAACCCCAGGATCGCCCTTGTCGTGTTCCTTGAGGGAGGCGGGGAAGGGTCTGAGGCTGCCGTCCCGGTGGCCGCCAGAATAATCCGCTACTACTTTGACCACATAGACTGGGAAAAGTCGCCGTGAAGGCTGTGGCTGTGAAAGGGACCGGCGAAGGCATCACGATAGTGCTCAGGGGGGAAAAGGCCGAAGCAACTCTGATGGAGCTCAGAGCAACCTTAAGTTCGGCCGGCCCGCTGCTTGAGGGTAACAGGGTCATCCTGGAAGTGAGGGCCCCGGATTTCGGCGTGGACGAGCTCGGCCAGGCGCTGGAAATCCTCAGAAGCCATGGCATAGAGCCAAAGAAGATCGTGAGCGATGAGGAGAGGGTGCGCAAAGCGGCCTATGCCCTCGGCCTTGAGGTGGAGAGAGGCCGCGGGGAAAAGCCAGAGATCGCCCTGGTGAAGAGGGGCCCCATCCGCTCCGGCCAGAGGATAACCTGCGATGGAACCATCGTAATCATTGGAGATGTGAACCCCGGCGCTGAGGTCATAGCGGGCGGCGATGTCATCGTGCTGGGGCACCTGAAGGGGATCGTCTCGGCCGGAACCCCGGATGACCCATCCCGCAGGGTTTACGCCCTGCGCCTGGAGCCATCTCTGATAAGGATCGGGCCTTACATCGCCCGCCCCCCTGAAGAGGCAAGGGAAAGACCTTCCAGGCCAGAAGTGGCTTTCGTCCAGGATGGCAGGATTGTGGTGGAAGAAATGGATTAAGCTTTGCCCTCTTCCCTGTTTGAGCGAAACTGAGGGGGACATAAATGGGGGTGGATGTGGTGGAGCCCCCTCCCCGGGGGTTTGGGGGGCGTCCCCCCGCCCTTTCTTCTCTTTTTCCCACCCCCGTTCCCTAAGGCTGAGCCTGGCTTCAGGGTCCCCCTCATGGCCAGGTTTCAGGAGATGCCATCTCGCCCCCAATTTTGTTTTGTGGGGGGACACCCCCCACTTCCCCCCGTCAGGGGGACTACGTCCCCCTGCACCCCCTGGTTTTTCATCTCGTGGGGGTGGAGGGGGCTCTGCCCCCTCCCAGGGGGCAGGGGGGTGTCCCCCAGAATTGGGGGGTGCAGGGGGGCAAAGCTTAATCCATTTCTTCCACCAC
>DAOUBN010000329.1:0-1908 GCA_034432815.1 Anaerolineae bacterium
ATCCCGGCCAGAGTTGCCCAGAAGAGCCTGAGGTCGTGGGCGTAGAACCTGGCCAGGAGGAAGAACCCGATTATGGAAGTGATGGCCGAGATGTTATACCCCCGCTTTATTGCATCCATGGCGTTTTCCTGCTCGCTACGGGCGCTCACCGCATAGGTCCCGATTATTGAGGATAGAACTCCGATGGCCCGCACCATGAGGGGGAACACGATCCAGCGGTAATCGTGGAGGTTGCCCAGGTGGTGCATGACCCCTATCCCCAGGATCATGGCCGAGACAATGGTGACCTCGTAGGATTCAAAGATATCGGCGGCCATGCCCGCGCAGTCCCCCACGTTATCCCCGACCAGGTCTGCCACCACGGCGGCATTGCGGGGGTCATCCTCCGGCACGCCCTGCTCCACCTTGCCCACCAGGTCCGCTCCGACGTCGGCGGCCTTGGTGTAAATTCCGCCTCCAACTCGCATGAAGAGGGCCAGCAGTGTGCCGCCGAACCCGAAGCCCAGGAGGACGTCCTTGGCGTGGATCCCGTAGATGAGGAAGATTATGGTGCCTCCCAGGAGGCCGAGGCCGTCGGTGAGCATCCCGGTTATCGTTCCTGTTCGGTAGGCGATGCGGAGGGCTTCGGCGAAGGACTTGCGGGCTGCTGCCGCAACCCTCACGTTCCCCTGAACGGCCATGCTCATCCCGACGTAGCCCACTGTTCCGGAGAAAGTGGCCCCCATGACGAAGGCGAGGGCTCGCCCTATGGAAATCTTCAAGGGTTCTCCGGCCAGGTGGGCTGAGAAGAAGAGGGCTATAGCCAGGAGGACTATGAGCCAGAGGATAGTGCGGAACTGGGTGTTAAGGTAAGCTCTGGCGCCGCTGCGGATTGCTTCCGCCACATCCTCCATCTCCTTTGTCCCCGTGGGTTCCCGGAGGATCTGACGGCCCAAGAGGAAAGCATACAGGAGGCCTCCTATAGCTACCAGAAGGATGCTCCAGATCCCGAAAGTCTCAAAAGCGCTGGCTCCTTCCAGCAATTTTCACCTCCTTGCGGGGATTTCAACGGTAAGAGGTTAATGCAATTTTAGCCGCCCTCAGGGTCTCTGTCAAATCTGCCCCGCCCTGGGCTGAATGGGGAATGGGCCCCAGGTTTTTTCAATCCTTTCGCAAATCCTGGTGGGAGGTGAAAACAAAGGGTGCAGGGGTATGTGAGGATACCCCCCACCCTAGTTTGCTCCGGGTTCGCCGGGTTCAGGGCCCCACTCGTGGGCGGGTTGAAAAATGGGGGTGGAGGGGGGCATGCCCCCTCCCAGGGGGGTCGGGTGATGTGCCCCCGAAAGAACAAAAACTGGGGGCGAGTTGCCACTTCCTGAAACCCGGGCACGAGTGGGCCTTTGAAGCCAGGCTGATCCGCAGGGAACGGGAGCGGGGGATTTGTTTTTCTGATAGCGCATACCCCAGGCCAGAGGGCCTGGGGGCTTCGCCCCCTGCACCCCCTCTTTTTCCCCACCCTCGTTTGCTCAGGGTTCGCCAAGGTTCAGGGTCCCACTCGCAGGCAGGTTGCAGGAGTTGCCTTCTCGCCCCTTTGGGAAAAGGAAAGAAAGGGCGGGGGGACACCCCCCGCATCCCCCCGGCATGGGGGCTGCGCCCCCCTGCACCCCCCAATTTTGGGGGACACCCCCCACGGCTCCCCGGCATGAGGGCTCTGTACCCCTGCACCCCCGGTTTTTCCCCACCCTCGTTTGCTAAGGGTTCGCCTGCGTCCAGGGTCCCCCTCGCGGCCGGGTTGCAGGAGTTGCCTTCTCGCCCCTTTGGGAAAAGGAAGGAAAGGGCGGGAGGACTCCCCCGCAACCCCCCGGCATGGGGGCTTTGCCCCCCTGCACCCCCCGATTGAAAAAGGGGGGTGGAGGGGGCCATGCCCCT
>DAOUBN010000330.1:0-10339 GCA_034432815.1 Anaerolineae bacterium
TGGCAGCCGGCTGGCTTGAAGCTTACATCCACTTTTCCCTCAAGCCTTGGGACCTGGCCGCAGGAGCCCTCATAGTGGAGGAAGCAGGAGGCAGGGTAACCCGCCTGGACGGCAAACCCTGGAATGTGGAAGCTAAAGCCCTCGTGGCTTCCAATGGCCTCCTCCACTCCGAATTCCTCAAAATCCTCAGCGGGTCCTGACCCAGTCCACCTGGTAATGGCAGGCAGGAGAATCAGCCCTGTGCTCCACCGTAACCCTCGGGCTTATCTCCATGCCCTTTTCGTCAATAACGACCACATACCAGATTGAAGGCTCGGTGCTGAGGATAATATCGTAGTAGCCCAGATCAGGCCCTCCTTTGGAGGTTGAAACCGCCTCGTAGCCCCATGGGTTGAAGACCTTGACCCTCACCCCGGCCAGGCGCTCTCCCCTGGCATCGCTGATGTAACCGAAGATGCTCCCCCCGATGCACCCTCTCTCAACCGCCGGCCTGACCGGCCCGGCAGGCTTGAAAAGGTAAGGGCTGGGAGTGGGGGTCGGGGTGAAGTAAGGGGTGGGGGTAAAAGTCGGGGAAGGGATTGGGCTCGGCGTGGGAGTGAAGGTTGGGGTTGGCGTGGGGTAAAAGGGGGTGGGCGATGGGGTGGGAGAAGGGGTGAAGGCAGGGGTGAAAAGCTGGATGACTTCGGTCCTGGAGCGAACAAGGGTGGAGAAGTTCCAGAGCATGAAAAGGCCCGTGCAGGCCATTATGACCAGCATCAGGAAGATTATCACAAAGGCGATGATGTATTCACGGCTTCTCATCCCGGTAGTCCCTGTATAGATTGTGCTCGTAGATGTAACGCTCAACCTCAGGCGGGACCAGATACCTTATGGGCAGGCCTGCCCTCACCCTTTCCTGAATTTCGGTGGAAGAGATGCCGATCTCCGGCGCTTTTATGAAGATCACCTGCTTCTTGATCCCGGGCAGGACCTGGTCCAGCGCGTCTATGTCCACCCCGTAGCCCGGCCGGTTCACGGCAATTATCCTGCACAGCTTTATCAGTTCCTCGGGCCTGTGCCAGGTGAGGATGCCTGCCAGCGAGTCCACCCCCATGATGAAGTATAATTCCACCCCGGGCCCCATCTCCTCCCGGAGCATCCTGACGGTGTCAACCGAGTAGGAAGGGCCTGGTCTGTTCACTTCTATTGGGGAGACCTCAAAGTAGGGGTTTGAGGCTATGGCCAGTTCCACCATCCTGTAGCGGTGGTGAGCCGGGGAGTAAGGCCTCCTCAGCTTGTGAGGCGGGTTGCCGGCCGGAATGAAGATAACCCTGGCCAGGCCAACCTTCACCCTTGCCTCCTCAGCTATTATGAGGTGTCCGTAGTGGATGGGGTCAAAGGTCCCCCCGATGATCCCTACCCTCACTCCTTCCATTCCAGTTCCACATTTCCGATGATGACGGTATCGCCGTCCTGGACCCCCATCCGGCGCAGGGCTCTGATCACCCCTAACTTCTCCAGCTTGCGGTGGAAGAGAGCAAGAGCCTCCTCCTGCTCCCAGTTCACGGTGGCGGCGAGCCGCTCAACTTCCCGCCCCCTTATCACCCACACATCCCCCTCCCGCACAATGGTGAAGGGCGGCTCTTTCTTAACGATAGGGACCGCCTCTTCTTCAGGCGCAGGCAATTCTTTTGGCATCTCCTGAAGCAGGGCTGCTACCGCCCTCATGAGGTCCCAGACCCCTTCCCCGGTAGCGGCTGAGATAGGGTAGACCCCGTAGCCCCCTTTCACCATAGCTTCCCTCACTTGAGGCCATTTTTCCCTCACCTCGGGGATGTCCATCTTGTTGAAGGCCACGATCTGGGGTTTAGCTGCCAGGCGCTCACTGAAGAGGGCGAGCTCCCGGTTTATGGCCTCAAAATCTTTGAGGGGATCTGGGCTCAGGCCATCAAGGAGGTGGATTATAACCCGCGTGCGTTCTATGTGGCGCAGGAACTTGTGGCCGAGCCCTGCCCCCCTGTGAGCACCCTCTATAAGGCCCGGGATGTCCACCAGGACGAAATCGTAATCCCCAACAGCGACGACGCCCAGGTTGGGTTCAAGGGTGGTGAAAGGGTAGGGGGCGATCTTGGGGCGAGCAGCACTCACCGCCGCCAGGAGGGTTGACTTGCCAGCGTTGGGAACACCCACGATCCCGGCATCGGCTATGAGCTTGAGCTCAAGGTAGAGCCACCGCTCCTCCCCGGGCTCACCTTTTTCGGCGAAGCGTGGGGCCTGGTTCACCGGCGTGGCGAAAGCCGCATTCCCCCTGCCCCCCTTTCCGCCCCTCGCCACCAGGACCTTCTGGCCCGGCTCTACCAGGTCGGCTATAAACTCGCCGGTCTCGGCATCCCTCACCACCGTCCCCAGGGGGACGGGAATGTAGAGGTCCTCGCCGCTCTTGCCTGCCTGCTTCTTGCCCCTTCCGTGCTGACCGGATTCGGCTTTGAAGTGGGAGCGCTTCTTAAAGTGGATGAAAGTGTTGAGGTGGGGATCGGCAATGAGGTAGACATCTCCCCCTTTACCGCCATCACCGCCATCAGGCCCGCCGAAGGGGACGAACTTCTCCCTCCGGAAACTCACACAGCCGTTGCCGCCATCTCCTGCCTTAACGTAAATCTTCGCCTCGTCAAAGAACATACCCCCTCCTGGGCCTCGGCTTCTAAAAGCATAGCGGATAAAAGGGGAGTTGTCAAGGAATTGAAAAGGCAGGGGGATACCCCCAGGCCCCCCGGGAGGGGACTCCGCCCCCTCCACCCCCTTGATTTTACCCACCCTCGTTCGCTGAGGGTTTGCCAGGGTTAAGGGTCCCCCTCGTGGCCGGGTTGCAGGAGGAGGCTACTCGCCCCTTTAGTTGGTTTCTCTGGGGGGACACCCCCCAGACCCTCCGGGATGGGGCTTTGCCCCCTCCACCCCCCTTGTTTGTTTTCCTGGGAACACATCCCCCAGACCCCCTGGCAGGGGGCTTTGCCCACTGCACCCCCGATTTTGCCCACCCTTGTTGGCTGAGGGTCCGCCAGGGTTCAGGGTCCCACTCGTGGGCGGGTTATGGGAGTTGCCTTCTCGCCCCTTGTTTTTCCTGGGGGGACACCCCCCAAAACCCCCCGGGAGGGGACTCTGCCCCCTCCATCCCCTGATTCACTTCTCCTGGGGCACATCTCCCACGCCCACCTTTCCAGGTTTGCAGTGGGCCGTGTGGGAACTTGCCTGATCCAGATTTTGTGGTATAATTTGAAAAAACGCAAAGGCGATGATGGAGACGAGTAGGCAGGAAGGACCTCTCAGAGAGCCCGGGGAAGGTGAGAGCCGGGTGAGGGAAGCCTGCCGAAAATCCCTCCGGAGCCGCCAGCCGAACGCCAGGGGCAACCCTGGTCAGTAGACCTGGCCGGAGTCGCCGCCCGTTACCAGCGGCGGGGGTATGGAAGTACCCCTCAGGAGCGGGCTATCCTCAGCCAAAAAGGGTGGTACCGCGGGGGTGAGAAGCTCCCGTCCCTTGAGACGGGAGCTTTTCTTTTAAGGAGGAAAGCCTTGGCTTTCAAGATTGAGGACTGGGAAGGACAGGCCCACTACACTATAATCTTTGATGGGGGAAGCGAGGGCAACCCCGGCCCTGGCTACGGAAGTTACGCCATTATCACCAGAACGGGCCAGAAAAGAATTTACCGCCTCTCCTTCGGAGAAATGACCTCCAATGAGGCCGAATACAGGACCTTAGTTTCGGCCCTATCTGAACTCATAAAAATTGTGGAAAAAGGGGGCAAAAATCCGGAGGAATTCACCCTGGAAGTCCGGGGTGACAGCGCCCTGGTCATAAACCAGGTCCTGGGCACCTGGAAAACCCGCGAACCCAACCTCAGAGCCCTCAGGGATGAAGTCCGGAGCCTTCTGGGACGATTCAAAGCCTGGAGGCTCGTTAAAGCCCCAAGAGAGGAAGTCAAAAGAGAGTTAGGACACTGACGAAGGAGGTAGACATGGCTTTCAGGGAAGTCTCGCCAAAAGTCAACCTTCCCCAGATGGAAGAAGAAATCCTGCGCTTCTGGAAAGAGAACCGAATCTTTGAGAAGAGCCTGGAGAGGCGGAAGGACGCCCCCCGCTACGTCTTTTACGAAGGACCCCCGACCGCCAACGGCCTTCCCGGCATCCATCACGTCCTGGCCAGGGTCTTCAAGGACCTCTTCCCCCGCTACAAAACCATGAAAGGCTACTACTGCCTGCGGAAAGGGGGATGGGATACCCACGGGCTTCCCGTAGAACTGGAGATTGAAAAAGAACTCGGCTTCACATCCAAAGGCCAGATTGAAGAGTTCGGCATCGCCGAGTTCAACCGCCTTTGCAAAGAAAGCGTGTTCCGCTACGTGAAGGAATGGGAAGAACTCACCGACCGCATAGGCTTCTGGATTGACATGAAGAATGCCTACATAACCCTGAGCAACGAATACATTGAATCGGTCTGGTGGATACTTAAGCAGCTATGGGACAAAGGCCTCATCTACAGGGGGTATAAATCTGTGCCCTACTGCCCCCGCTGCGGAACCCCCCTTTCCGACCACGAAGTCGCCCTCGGCTATAAAGAAGTGGAGGACCCTTCCATATACGTGCTGTTCCCCTTGAGGGACGAGCCCGGCACTTACTTCCTGGCCTGGACCACAACTCCGTGGACGCTCCCGGGAAACGCCGCCCTGGTTATCCACCCCGAAGTGGAATATGTGATGGTGGAGCAGACCAGGAACGGCAAAACCGAGCGCTACATCCTGGCCAGACCCCTGCTTGAAAAGGCAATCCAGGGGGATTACCGCCTCGTCCGGACTTTCCAGGCCCGGGAGCTGGCCGGCAAGCGCTACATCCCCCTCTATTCCTTCCTGCCCCTCAAGGAAGACGCCCACTACGTCATCCTGGCCGACTTCGTCAACACCGAGGAGGGGACAGGAATAGTCCACATCGCCCCGGCTTTCGGAGCTGAAGACCTGGAAGTAGGTAAGAAATACGGCCTGCCCATAATCCAGACCGTGGACCCTGAAGGCCGCATGGTGGAAGAGGTCACCCCCTGGAAGGGCCTTTTCGTCAAAGAAGCCGACCCCCTCATCATCAAAGATCTGGAAGAAAGAGGGCTCCTCTACCGCCGGGAGCTTTACCTCCACACCTACCCCTTCTGCTGGCGGTGCGGAACCCCCCTTCTTTATTACGCCCATTCCACCTGGTTCATCCAGACCACCCGTTACCGCGACCTCATGGTGGCACTAAACAAGAAGATAAACTGGGTGCCGGAGCACATAAGGGATGGCCGGTTCGGCAACTGGCTTGAGAACAACATTGACTGGGCTCTGAGCCGGAACCGATACTGGGGAACCCCACTGCCCATCTGGATCTGCGAAAAGTGCGAGGATATAACCTTCATCGGAAGCTATAAGGAACTTAAAGAGCGAGTGGAAAGCTCCGGCTTTTCCTGGCCAGAACCCTGGGATCCCCACAGGCCTTACGTGGACCAGGTGGTCTTCAACTGCGATAAGTGCGGAGGCCTCAAGCGCCGCGTCCCTGAAGTTATTGACTGCTGGTTTGACTCCGGCGCGATGCCCGTGGCCCAGTGGCATTACCCCTTTGAGAACCAGGAACTCTTTGAAGAGCAGTTCCCGGCCGACTTCATCTGCGAGGCCGTTGACCAGACCAGAGGCTGGTTCTACAGCCTCCACGCCATATCAACCATGCTCTTTGAGAGCCTCTGCTACAAAAACGTGATCTGCCTGGGCCTGATACTGGACGAGAAGGGCGAGAAGATGTCCAAATCCAGGGGCAACGTGGTTGACCCCTGGTCGGTCATAAACGTGTATGGGGCCGATGCGGTCCGGTGGTATCTTTTCACCGCCGCTCCTCCTGGCCAGGAACGCCGCTTCTCCCACAACCTTGTAGGCGAGGTGGTGAGCAAATTCATGCTCACCCTGTGGAATTCCTACGCCTTCCTCGTGACCTATGCCAACATAGATGGGTTTGACCCCAGGCAGAACTACATACCCCCGGCCGAGAGAGCGCTTCTGGACCGCTGGATCCTCTCCGAACTGAACCTCCTGGTCAGGAACACCACTGAAGCCCTGGACCGCTACGATGTCACGGGAGCCGCCAGGCCGATAGAGGACTTCGTGGACAATCTCTCCAACTGGTATATAAGGCGGAGCCGCCGCCGCTTCTGGAAGAGCGAGGCCGATAAAGACAAGTTCTCCGCCTACCACACCCTCTACGAAACCCTGGTCACCCTGGCCAGGCTCCTGGCGCCCTTCACTCCCTTCATCGCTGACGAAATCTACCGCAACCTGGTCCTGAGCGTTGACCCATCGGCACCGGAGAGCGTTCACCTCTGCGATTACCCCGTGGCCGATGAGAGCCTCATAGACCATGATCTCATGGCCGACACCCGGCTGGCGATGCGCCTGGCGAGCCTGGGGCTTGCCGCCCGCAACAAGGCCCGGATCAAAGTCCGCCAGCCCCTGGAGAAAGCCCTGGTCAGGGTCCGCTCGGAGGAGGAAAAGGCGAGGGTCCTCAGGGTAGCCGACCAGCTCCAGGACGAGCTCAACGTTAAAGAAGTGGTGGTCATAGACGACGAAAGCCAGGTGGTCTCCTACCGGCTGGACACAGTCCCCGAGCTTCTGGGAAAGAAGCTTGGGAACCTCTACCCCAGAGTCCGCGAGCTTCTCCAATCCACGACCGATCCCGATGTGGCCCGCAGGCTCCTGGCCGGCCTGCCAGTAGAGATAGAACTTCCCGAGGGGAAGGTCACCCTCCTGCCGGAGGAAGTGAAGGTGGAACTGGTGGACAAAGAGGGCTATGCCTCAGCTTCTGAGGCCGGCTACCTGGTGGCCGTCACCACTACGATAACTCCTGAACTTAGGCGGGAAGGCCTGGCCAGGGAACTGGTGAGGCGCATCCAGAACATGCGCAAAGAGGCCGACTTCCGCATTGAGGACCGCATCCGCACCTTCTACCAGGCGGGACCTGAACTCCGGGAGGTCATAAACCTCTTCTCCGATTACATAAAGAAGGAGACCCTGTCCCTGGAACTGATAGAAGGGGAACCGGAGGAAGGGGCTTACACCTCAACCTTTGAGCTGGAAGTGGACAGGGGCCGCAAGGAGAAGGTGACCATAGGGGTGAAGCAGGCCCTGTGAACTTTACCTCCTCAAGAAGGGGGTGGGGACGGACAGGATCCCCGCCCCCTTCCTGTTCAGTAGTGTTATCTTATGTCAAACTCGGGCGATTTGTTTTTGAAAAAGCCACAAATACATGGAGTCCAGGGGGGAGTCGGGGGCATGGCCCTTATCCCGGAGGGCGGCAGGGGTGTTCCCCTGCCCTTTTCCACGTGCCCTGCGGCTCAGCCTGGCTTCAGGCTCCCACCCGGAAGCGGGCTTCGGGAAAAGGCAACTCGCCCCCAGTTTTTCACACCCTCCACCCCCCTTGCCCGGATGCGTGAGAGCGTTTAAAGGACCTGACGTCCGGGTGGGGAAGTTTGCACCTTTGGGATAGCCATGCTATAATTGTAACGAAAAATGCTGGTGGCCAGTTGAGGCCGCCTTAATTTTAAAACAAGGAGGGGAAGAAAGTGCCGCTGGATAAAGCGAAAAAGCGGGAGATAATTGAACAGTTTCGCCTTCACCCTGAAGATACAGGCTCGCCGGAGGTGCAGGTAGCGCTCCTTACCGAACGCATAAACAAGCTCGTCCAGCACCTTTCCGTCCACAAGCATGATGAGCACTCCCGGAGGGGACTCCTCAAGCTGGTGGGCAAGAGGAGGCGCTTCTTGAATTACCTTCAGGAGAAAGACTACAGGCGCTACCGGAAGCTTATAGAAAGGCTCGGTCTGCGCCGCTAAAAATTATCAAGGGCGAGGTCAGGAAAAAGGGGCGCAGGAATTGGAAGGCAGGGCTCTGTTCCCGCGATAACAGGGGTCTGCCCTCCAGTCCCTGGCCTCCGAACCTGGCCTCGCCTGAGGATAGGTTCAGGAGGTTTATATGAGTAGCACGTTTAAAGTTCAGGTTGCCGATCACGAGTTTGTCATTGAGACCGGCAAGCTGGCCTTTCAGGCCGGCGGAGCAGTGACAGTCCGCTGGGGCGATACCATCGTTCTGGCCACGGCCACGGCCTCAAAGGAGCCGAGGGAAGACGTGGATTTCTTCCCCCTGACGGTGGACTTCGAGGAGCGCCTCTACGCGGCCGGCAAAATCCCGGGGAGCTTCTTCCGCCGGGAAGGACGCCCCAGCGAGGCAGCAATACTCCTCTGTCGCCTGGTGGACCGCCCCATAAGGCCCCTCTTCCCCAAGGGGATGAGGAACGAGGTGCACATAGTAATAACAGCCCTTTCCTCCGATGGGGAGCACTCCATTGACATCCCCGCCATGGTCGGAGCATCGGCCGCCCTCACCATTTCCGATATCCCCTTCAACGGGCCCATCGGAGCGGTCAAAGTGGGCTACATTGACGGCCAGTTCGTCATAAACCCCACCAATTCCCAGCTGGAGCGGAGCCTCATAGACATAAAAGTGGCGGGAACGGAAGAGGCCGTCCTCATGGTGGAAGCTGGGGCCTCGGAAGCGCCGGAGGAGATAATCCTGGAGGCAATAAAAGTAGGCCACCAGGCCCTCCAGGCCTTCATCCAGGTCCAGAAAGAAATGGCCGAAAAGGTCGGCAAGCCCAAGATGCAGATCCCCCTCTACCAGCTTCCCGAAGCCACCCTGAAGGCTGTGGCCGAAAGAGCCGAGGGGCCGATAAAGGAGATCCTCTACCAGAACCTGATAAAGGCCGAGAGGAACGAAGCCCTGGATGCCCTCCTGGAGCAACTCGTAGCCGAACTCGGCCAGGAGCATTCACCGGTGGACATAAAAGAGGCCTTCTTCCAGGTGCTGAGGGAAATCGTCCGCAAGCGCATCCTGGATGAGGGCATCCGTCCCGATGGCCGCGGGCTCAAGGAGATAAGGCCGATAAAGTGCGAGGTGGGGCTTCTGCCCAGGACCCATGGCTCCGGCCTCTTCACCAGGGGCGAAACCCAGGTCCTGACCATCGCCACGCTGGGGACCCACAGCGATGAGCAGATAATGGACAGCCTCATGGCTGAAGAGACCAAGCGCTTCATCCACCACTACAACTTCCCGCCCTACTCCACCGGCGAGGCCAAACCGATAAGGGCTCCGAGCCGGAGGGAAATCGGCCATGGCGCCCTGGCTGAAAGGGCTCTTGTCCCGGTGATCCCATCCGAGGAGGAATTCCCCTACACCATAAGGCTCGTCTCCGAAGTCCTCTCCTCCAATGGCTCCACCTCCATGGCTTCGGTCTGCGGCTCAACCCTGGCCTTAATGGACGCCGGGGTGCCGATAAAGGCGCCGGTGGCAGGCGTGGCCATGGGCC
This sequence comes from Anaerolineae bacterium, assembly GCA_034432815.1. Taxonomy (GTDB): domain Bacteria; phylum Chloroflexota; class Anaerolineae; order SpSt-600; family SpSt-600; genus SpSt-600. Next base: position 9,403 of record DAOUBN010000330.1, read on the forward strand.
TCATAAAGGAGGACAGCCGCTATGCCATCCTCACTGATATCCAGGGCATGGAGGACCACCTTGGAGATATGGACTTCAAAGTGGCCGGGACGGCCAAAGGGATAACCGCCCTCCAGATGGACATAAAGATCTCCGGAATTTCTTACGAAGTCCTGGCCGAGGCCCTGGCCCAGGCCCGGGAAGCCCGCCTCTTCATCCTGGAGAAGATGCTGGAGGTCATTGACAAACCCAGGCCGCAGATATCCCCCTACGCTCCCAGGGTCGGGGTGGTGAAGATTGAGCCGGAGAAGATAGGCCTGGTGATCGGCCCAGGAGGCCGAACGATCCGCCACATCATTGAAGAGACCAAGACCAAGATTGACATAGAGGACGACGGGACCATCTACGTGGCCGGAGCTGATGGGGCTGGTGTTGAAAAGGCCATCCAGCTCATAAGGAGCTTGACGGAAGAAGCTGAGGTCGGCAAAATATACCTAGGCAAGGTGGTGAGGATCACGGATTTCGGGGCCTTCGTGGAGATCCTCCCGGGCAAAGAGGGCCTTCTCCACAAGTCTCAGCTCTCCGACCGCCGGGTCTCAAGGGTTGAGGATGTGGTAAAGGAAGGGGAGGAGATAATGGTCATGGTCATAGACATTGACAAGGATGGCCGGATAAAGCTTTCCCGGCAGGCAGTCCTTGAAGGCTGGACGGTGGAAGAGGCCCGGGCCCGCGATCGGCAGAGCCAGAAGAAGAGCGCTGCGTCCCGGTCCCCAGCCAGCATAGGGGCCAGGATAAAGGTCAGGCCCACCCGTAAAATCTGAGAGCGTGGGTGAATGGTAGTATCCCTCGGGAAGCAGCCCCCTTCCGCAACCCGCCCACGAGTGGGAAGAGCCGGGGGTGGAGGGGTGCGGGGGGTGTCCCCCCAGAAAAACAAACCAGGGGGCGAGCGGGAAACTCC
>DAOUBN010000331.1:0-10744 GCA_034432815.1 Anaerolineae bacterium
CTTCGCCCCCCTGCACCCCCCGATTGAAAAATGGGGGTGGAGGGGGCCATGCCCCCTCCCAGGGGGTTCGGGGGATGTGCCCCCGAAAGAATAAAAACAGGGGGCGAGCTGGCATCTCCTGAAACCCGCCAGCGAGTGGGAGCCCGAAGCCAGGCTTGGCCACAGGTAACGGGAGTGGGAAAAAGAAAAAGGGCGGGGGGGACACCCCCGCACCCCGATTTCTCCCCACCCTCGCTGGCTCGGGGTTCGCTGGGGTTCAGGGTCCCCCTCGCGGCCGGGTTGCAGGAGTTTCCTCCTCGCCCCTTGATTTGTTTTCTCTGGGGGGACACCCACCAGGCCCCCGAGAGGGGGCTCCAACCCCGTGAAAGAGGAAAAGGGGGTGCAGGGGGACGGAGTCCCCCTGACGGGGAAGTGGGGGGGGTCCCCCCACGAAAACAAAAATGGGGGGCGAGCTGGCATCTCTTGAAACCAGGCCACGAGTGGGCCCCAAAAGCCAGGCTGAGCCGCAGGTAACGGGGGCGGGGGATGTTTTTCTGGGGGCACATCCCCCAGACCCCCTGGCAGGAGGGGTCGCCCCCCCTGCACCCACCATCTGGGGCATATCCCCCTTGCGGGATTTTGCATTGCTTTCCCGGTTGTGTTATAATCAAAAAACAAAGCCGCCATCAAAGCCAGAAACCCTTTAAGGAGGAAGAGCTATGGGTAAAAGGCTCACTGCAGTGTTAACGCTGGTCCTTGCCCTCGCTATGGTCCTCACCGCCTGCAAGCCCAAAGCCGCCGAGCCCATCAAGATCGGATTTGTCGGCCCTATCACTGGCAAGTGGGCATACGAAGGCGAGGGCATGCTCAAGGTGATCAAGCTCCTCGCCAAGCAGGTGAACGAGCAGGGAGGCCTTCTGGGTGGCCGCAAGATTGAAATCGTGCCGTGCGACGATAAGGGCGAAGCCAGCGAGGCCGCCCTCTGCGGCGATAAGCTGGCCGCCGAGAAGGTCGTGGCGGTCATCGGAAGCTACGCCTCCACCTGCACCGAGCCCCTTTCCAAGGTCCTCAACGAGAAGAACATCCTTCAGATTACTCCTTCCTCCACCGCTACTGTCCTGACCACCAAGGGCTACAAGCAGTTCTTCCGCACCTGCTTCCTGGATGACAGGCAGGGCCTCTTCGCCGCCGAGTTCTTCATCAAGAAGGGATGGAAGAAGGCGGCCTTCATCCATGATAACTCCACTTACGCCAAGGGCCTTGCTGAGTGGGCCAAGAAATATTACGAGGAGCGGGGTGGAACGACCGTCCTCTTTGATGCCATAACCCAGGGCGAGCAGGACTTCACCCCGATGCTGACCAAGATCAAGGCAGCGGCCCCTGATGTGGTCTACTTCACCGGTTACCACCCTGATGGCGGCCTCCTCCTGAAGCAAGGCTACGAGCAGGGCGTCTTCCCTGCCATCCAGTTCACCGCCGGAAACGCCTGCAACAACCCCGAGTTCATTGAGATCGCCGGCAAGGAAGCAGCCGAGGGCGTCCTGGTGAGCACCGAACCCCTGCCTGGCGACCTGCCCTATCCCGAGGCCAAGAAGTTCATTGAGGACTTCAAGAAGGAATACGGGGAAGAGCCCGCCAGCATCTGGTGGATAATGGCCGGCGACGCCTTCAAGGTCATCGTGGAAGCCATTAAGGCCACCAACTCCACCGATACCAACAAGATGGCCGAATACCTCCACACCCAGTTCAAGGACTATCCTGGCCTGACCGGCCCCATCCTCGGCTTTGACGAGAAGGGCGATCGCCTCGGCACTATCCACAAGTTCTACATCATCAAGGACGGTAAGTTCGTGCCTTATGAGTAAGCTTGCGGAGGGGGAAGGCCCTGCGCCTTCCCCCTCCCATCATACGATGCAGCTTAAATGCAGGGGGAGAGCTTTCTCCCCCTTTTTAGGGTATAAAGGAGGATTTGAGCGCGGGGGTGGAAAATGGACATACTCCTCCAGCAGTTGATCAACGGCATAACCATAGGCTCCTTTTACGCCCTCATCGCTCTCGGCTACACCATGGTTTACGGTGTCCTCAAGCTCATAAACTTCGCCCACGGCGACCTCTTCATGACCGGCTCTTACCTCGGCCTGACCATCCTCTCAATGCTCATTGGGGCAGGGTTGGGGGATAAGGCCCTTCTCTGGGCGCTGGCAGGCATTTTCATCGCAGTCATGGTAGTGGTTGCAGGGCTGGGAGTGGGGATTGAGAGGGTTGCTTACCGCCCCCTGCGCAGGGCTGGCAGGCTCGCCCCAGTGGTCTCGGCTCTTGGGGTTTCCATAGCCCTTCAGAACGCTGTCATGCTCATCTATGGCCCCCGCTACAGGGTTTACCCCAGGGGCATAATCCCCTCCATCTACTGGCAGGTTGGAGGGCTTCAGATAAGCCTGCTACAGGTATTCGTCCTTGGCCTCTCCCTGCTCCTTATGGCTCTCCTTTACTACTTCATCCACTACACCAGGCTCGGGACTGCCGTCAGGGCCACGGCGCTGGACCACGATGTTGCCCGGCTCATGGGCATAGATGTTGATGCCATAGTCCGGCTCATCTTCATCATCGGGCCGGCCCTCGGGGCCGCTGGCGGGATAATGGTCGGCTTATACTACGGACGCATAAACTTCACCCTGGGATGGGGCTACGGCCTGAAAGCCTTCACCGCCGCCATACTGGGGGGGATCGGAAACATCCCGGGGGCAATGCTGGGAGGGATGCTCCTTGGGGTCTTTGAGACCCTGGCCGCCGGCTTTATCCCTCAGGGAGGGGCCTGGAAGGAAGCCATCGTTTTCTTCATCCTTATCCTCATCCTCATAGTGCGCCCGAGAGGCCTCCTCGGCGAGAGGGTGGCCGAAAAACTCTGAAAGAGGTGGGATGATGAAAGCACTCTGGGACCGTATCAGGAACCTTGATCGCCGCATCCTCTACGGAGCCCTCCTGGCCGCTGTGCTCCTCTTCCCCCTGGTCATAAGGAACGATTACTGGATCTCCGCCTGGGTGCTTTTCGGGATATGGGCAATCCTGGGGCTGAGCCTCAACATAATCGTGGGATACGCTGGGCTTTTCCAGCTCGGCCATGCCGCCTTCTGGGCCGTCGGCGCCTACACCACGGCCATCCTCAACATCTACCTCAAAGTGCCCATCCTGGTCTGCCTGCCGATAAGCGCCCTGGTGGCCGCTTTCTTCGCCATCCTCATCGCCAGGCCTATCCTCCACTTGAGGGGCGACTACCTCTGCATAGTCACCATAGGCTTTGGGGAGATTGTCCGGCTTTTCCTCTACAATGACCCCTTCAAGATAACCGGCGGGGTCAATGGGCTGAGGGGCATTGCGAGGCCTTCCATCTTTGGGCTGGAAATAAACACCCCGACGGCCTATTACTATTACGTTCTCTTCTTTGTCATCATAACCATCCTGGCCATGCAGAGGATGGAGAACTCAAGGCTCGGGCGGGCCTGGAACTACATAAGGGAGGATGAGACGGCCGCTGAGGCTATGGGGATTGACACGGTGAAATATAAGCTCCTGGCCTTCGCCATAGGGGCAGCCTGGGCGGGGGTCGCCGGCAACATCTACGCCAGCCGCTACACCGTCATAGCCCCTGAAACCTTCAGCTTCTGGAACTCCGTGGTGATGTTCTGCATCGTGGTGCTGGGGGGGACGGGCTCCATCCCCGGCGTCTTCGTGGGGACCCTGGGGATGATCGTGCTCCCTGAACTGCTCAGGAGCGTGCTCTCGTCTATCCTGGAATGGAGGCTTTTAGTCTTCGGGATAGCCATGGTTGTCATGATGATCTTCCGCCCGGAAGGGCTCTGGCCTCATCGCCGCTACCGCCTTGAACTGCGCCAGGAAGAGACCACCTCTTCGTGATGTCCGGAGGTAGGGATGGCTCTCCTTGAGGTCAAGAACCTGACCAAAAGCTTCGGCGGGCTCGTGGCTGTGAACGATGTGAGCTTCCACCTGAACGAGGGGGAAATCTTGGGAATGATAGGCCCGAACGGCGCGGGCAAGACCACCGTCTTCAACCTCATCACCGGGATATTCCCCCCCGATAAGGGGGAAATCCGCTTCAACGGCCGGAACCTCGTGGGCCTTCGCCCCCACCAGATAACGGAGCTGGGGATAGCCAGGACCTTCCAGACGATAAGGCTTTTCCCGAACCTCACGGTGATTGAGAACGTCATGGCCGGGCTTCACTGCCGGACCAGGGCAGGCCTCTGGGCTTCCATCCTTCAGACCAGGGCCCAGCGGGAGGAAGAGCGCTTCATCCGGGAGAAAGCCCTGGAATACATCCGCTTCATGGGCCTTGCGGGGCTGGAATTTGAACTGGCCAGGAACCTGCCCTACGGCCTTCAGAAGCGCCTGGAGATAGCCCGCGCTCTGGCCACGAACCCCCGCATCCTGATGCTGGACGAACCTGCTGCCGGCCTCAACGAGCAGGAAACCTCGGAACTGATGGACCTGATCCTGCAATTGAGGGATAAAGGCATCACCATATTCCTCATTGAGCACGACATGAAAGTGGTCATGGGCATTTCAGAGCGCATAATAGTGCTGGACAACGGCTACAAGATCGCCGAGGGGACACCGGAGGAAATCCAGAGCAACCCCAGGGTCATTGAAGCCTACCTGGGGAAGGAGGAGTGAGGATGCCCCTGCTGGTCCTGGAAAACGTCCACACTTACTACGGAAACGTTCACGCCCTCAAAGGAATCTCCCTGACAGTGGAAGAGGGGGAGATTGTGACCCTCATAGGGGCAAACGGCGCGGGCAAGACCACCACCCTCAGGACCATTTCGGGGCTTGTCAAGCCCAGGGAGGGCAGGATCATCTTTGACGGCCATGAGCTGAACAGAGTCCCGGCCCACAAAATTGTCCACATGGGCATATCCCATGCACCGGAAGGGAGGAAAGTTTTCCCCACCCTCACTGTGGAAGAGAACCTCCTTCTGGGAGCTTACAGCCTCGGGAACGACCGCAAAGCCATTGAGGCCAACAAGGAGAGGGTCTTCGCCCTCTTCCCCCGCCTGGCCGAGAGGAGGAAACAGCTTGCGGGGACCCTTTCCGGCGGCGAGCAGCAAATGCTGGCTATAGGGAGGGCTCTGATGTCCAGGCCCCGCCTCCTCCTCCTTGACGAGCCTTCCCTCGGCCTGGCTCCGATGCTGGTGAGGGCCATCTTTGAGACCATAAAGGAAATAAACCGGCAGGGGGTGACCATACTGCTGGTGGAGCAGAACGCCAGGGCCGCCCTCAGGCTTGCCCACAGGGCTTATGTCCTGGAGACGGGGCGAATAGTCCTGAGCGGCCCCTCCCACGAACTCATGCAGGATGAAAGGGTCCGTAAAGCTTACCTGGGGGAGAGGTAAAGCCTATGAGCGCGCGGGAAGAAGCTCTCCGGAAAGCTGTGGAAAGCATAGCGGAAGATGAGAGGCTCCGCTCCAATTTGACCGATCACGAGGCCGGGGCGCTTCTGAAATGGGCGGAGCGCTGGCTTGAGAAGAAGATCATGGCGGCCTCTGATGAAGAAGCCGAAGAAGTGGCGGCCAGAGAGAAGGAACGGGTCAAGAACCTCATGAGCGCCCTGAACAACATGCTCCTCTACACCCGTTCCCCAACTCTGGCGCTGGCCATGGGGCTTGCGGAGAAACACCTGAGCGAAGGCAGGCCCTTTTCCACCATGGAAATCATAGAGTTCACAACTGCTCTGGCTGAGATGATATGGGAAAGAAGGGAAAGCGGACTGTAAGCCCTGGCATTGCCATTCTGCTCCTGGTCATCCTACTGGCTATAGCTGTTGCCTTTTTCCTGTTTATTCCAAAGGAAGCTCCGCGAGAAGAAGCGCAACCTTCAACCCCTTTGCCGCCCACGGAAGCCTGGTATAAAGTTTACTTCACCGCGCCAGGCTCCGAGCCGATTGACAAAGGCTTTGAAGAATTCATCAGATCGGCCCGTTTCTCCGTTGACATGGCCATTTACCAGCTGGATCTGCCGGCTATAGTCCAGGCCCTCATAGATGTTTCCCGCAAGGGGGTGAGAGTGCGGATCGTCACGGACATTGACGATGTGCTCAACAACCCCGGAGAGAACAGGGCTTTCCTGGAGCTTGAGCGCAACGGGATCCCGGTTGTGGGCGGCAACACCTCAGGGATAATGCACAACAAATTCGTGGTGGTGGACGGCCAGGCTGTCTGGACTGGCTCCTGGAACTTCACCCTGAACGATACCACCCGCTACGACAACAATGCCATCATCATCCGTTCCCCTGAGCTTGCCCGCAATTACCAGGTCACCTTCAACAAGATGTTTGAAGAGAAAAAATTCGGCTCAGCCCGGAAGCCTGGCGGCACGACCCCTCGCCTCATCGTGAACGGCGTCCCCGTGGAGAATTACTTCGCCCCCGAAGACGGGGTGGGGGCAAAGATAACCGAGAAGCTGAGGGAAGCTACTTCCTCCATCTACTTTATGGCCTTTTCCTTTACCGATGACCGCATGGGCAAAGTCCTGCGGGAGAAGGCCAGGGAAGGGGTCGCGGTCCAGGGGGTATTTGAAACCACAGGTTCCCAGACCAAATACAGCGAATTCGGTGCCCTGCTCAGGGCCGGCATTGATGTCCGGCAGGATGGCAACCCCTACCTCATGCACCACAAAGTGTTCATAATTGACGAGAGGATCGTGGTCACCGGCTCTTTCAACTTTTCGGCCAGCGCCGATGAATCCAACGATGAGAACATTGTGATCCTGGAAGACCCAGCCATAGCCAGGGCCTTCCTGGCCGAATTCAGGCGGGTTTACTCCGAAGCTAAACGGTGAGTTCAAAGTTGGCGAGGAGGATAAGATGCCGGAAGAGATTGATCTGGAAGCTTACTGCGAGGAGATAGAGGACCTGATAAGGGAGGGGAGGGGCGATGAGGCCATAGCGGCGGCACGCCACATCCTTTCCGTTTACCCCAAGTTCATTGAAGCTTACCGCCTCCTGGGGAAAGCCTGCCTTGAGAAAGGCGATCTGGCCAGCGCCGCCGATATGTTCCTGCGGGTCCTCAGCGCTGACCCTGAGGACCTTATAGCTTATGTCGGCCTGGCCGATGTCTACAGGGCGCAGGGCAGGACAGAGCAGGCTATCTGGGCCCTGGAGAGGGCTCTTGACCTGGAACCTTCCCATAAGGAGTTGAGGAATGAGCTGGAGAACCTCTACCGGGAGATCGGGGTGACCGAGCTCATCCCCCACTACACTCTGGCAGGGCTCGGCCGAACTTACATGAGAGGCGGGCTCCTGGAACAGGCTGTGCAGACCCTGAACGAGGCCCTGGCGAGGGAACCCGAGAGGGTTGACATACGCGTCAGCCTGGCCGAAGCCCAGTGGCGGATGGGCAAGCGCCTGGAGGCCGCTCAGACATGCCTTGATGTGCTGGACACGCTACCCCATTGCCTCAAGGCCAACCTGATCCTGGGCTACCTGCTGAGCTCCATAAACGCAAGCGAGGCCAGATTGAGGCTTGAGGTTGCCCAGGCCCTTGATCCCCTGAACAGGAAAGCATGGGAGCTTTTCGGTAAAGACAGCCCCCTCAAGCCTCGCCGGGTCAAAATCCCCAGGCCGGAAGTTGTTCCTGCTCCCCCGCTGAAGAAGGAAGTGCCTCTCTGGCTTGAGCCCTTTGAACTGGAAGAGAAAGTCCCGTCTGCTCCAGAGGTTGAAGGATTGCCGCTTCCTGAGGAGGAGGTAGAAGAGCTTTTCGCAAAAGTTGAAGAAGAGGCAATTCCCGAAGAGATTGTTCCAGGACCAGTAGAGGAAGCGGTTCCCCCGGAGGAAGAAGCACCTGTGGAACTTCCCCCGTGGCTTGAGGAAGAGGTCTCCGAGGAATTACCTGCGGAAGAGCTTCCCCCCTGGCTGAGGGAGGAACTCGGCCCTGAGGAAGCTTTCCCGCCTCCATGGACCGAGGAAGAAGCTGCTGCGCCTCCGTGGCCTGAGGAGGGGCTCACCGAGGAAATTCCCTCCTGGCTCCGGGAGGAAGTTCCGCTGAAGGAAGCCCCTGCCCCTTCATGGCCTGAGGAGGAAGTGCCTCCGGCAGAAGTCCCGCCATGGCTTTCAGAAGAGGCCGCTCCTCCTGTGCTGGAAATAACGGGGGAAATCCCTGCGCCATCCTGGCCTGAAGCCGAAATCCCTGAAGAAATTCCTCCCTGGCTGGTGGCGGAAGAAGCACCAGTCCCTGAGGAGAAGGTCACGGAAGAGGAAATCGCAGCTCCGCCAAGGCTGGAAGAAATTGAGGAAGAAGTCGTCCCAGCATTTGAGGAGGAAAAAGCTCCTCCTGAATACATACCTCCGTCGTGGATAGAAAGCCTCAAGCCTCTCGCCGAGAGCCTGATTGAGGAAGAGATAGAGGCGGCTCTCGCCCTTGAAGCCGAAATGGCTGTGGAAGAAATGCCCGCGCTGGAGGAGGAGAAACCCCCAGCGCCCCCGCCTCCGAGACTGGAGAAAAGGGAAGAGCTCCTTGAGACTGCCAGGCTTCACGCTCGTGAAGGGGCATGGGAAGAAGCTCTTCGTCTTTACCGGAAGCTCGCCAGGAATAAGAAATTCCAGGAGGAAGTGCTGAGGGACCTGGAGGGAGCCCTGGAAAGAGGCGTGGACATCTCCGGTCTCTTTGAGCTCCTAGGCGACATTTACCGGGACAGGGGCTTTCTGGACAAGGCCCTGGAGTTTTACCGCAAAGCTCTTAGACAATGAAGCCCGAGAAGGTAGAGGAGGGGTATCTCTCCCAAAAGGGGATGCAGGGGGCGAAGCCTCCGTGCCGGGGGGCTACGGGGGGTGTCCTCCCGCCCTTTCCTTCCTTCTCCCAAAGGGGGTAAACAAGGGGCGAGCAGCCTTCTCCTGCAACCTGGCCACGAGGGGGGCCATGAACCCCGACGAACCCTCAGGAAACGAGGGTGGGGAAATCAGGAGGGCGGGGCAAAGCTGGTGGTGCTGAGAATCTCCAGCATGGAGGGGAAACCGCCATGGAAAGAAGCCTCGTCATCATAAAGCCCGACGGAGTTCAAAGGGGACTGATAGGAGCCATCATTTCCCGCCTTGAGAACAGGGGGCTAAAAATAGTGGCGATGAAAATGATCCAGATGGACGAAGAACTGGCCCGCCGCCACTACGCCATTCACGAGGGCAAGCCCTTCTTTGAGGGCCTGATAAAATACATAACCTCGGGTCCGGTGGTGGTGATGGTGGTGGAAGGACCCAGGGCCGTGGAAATTGTCAGGAAAACCATGGGGGCCACCAACCCCGCCGATGCTTCCCCAGGCACCATCAGGGCCGATTTCGCCCTGGAAATTGGCCGGAACCTCATTCACGGCTCCGATTCCCTGGAAACGGCCGAGAGAGAGATAAACCTCTTCTTCCACCCATCCGAAATCCTCTCCTACACCCGCGATACCGACCGCTGGATCTTTGAAACCAGCTGAGGAGGATCTGATATGGACTTTGCCCTCACCGAGGAGCAGGAGATTTTCCGCAAAACCATCAGGGAATTCGCCGAAAAGGAGATAATGCCCAGAGCCCAGGAGATAGACCAGAAAGGCGAATTCCCCTGGGACATCATAGAGAAAATGGCGGCCCTTGGCCTCATGGGCCTGCCCTTTCCCGAGGAATATGGTGGAGCCGGAGGAGACGCCATCTCTTATGCCATAGCAGTGGAGGAAATAGCCAGAGCCTCTGGCTCAGTGGCCATAACTTACTCCGCTCACATATCCCTGGCTTGCACTCCCATATACCTCTTCGGGACTGAGGAACAGAAGAGGAAATATCTCGTCCCGCTGGCCAGGGGGGAGAAGATAGGAGCTTTCGGCCTTACGGAACCGGGTGCAGGTAGCGACGCCGCCGCCATCAAGACCAGGGCCGTCCTTGACGGAGACGAGTGGGTCATAAACGGCCAGAAAATTTTCATCACCAATGGCTCCGTAGCCGATGTGGTGGTCATCGCTGCGGTAACCGATCCTGCGAAAGGCAAGAAAGGCATCTCCAACTTCATAATTGAGAAAGGCACCCCTGGCTTCCGCATTGGAAGGGAAGAGGACAAAATGGGCTTGAGGGGTTCGGTTACATCCGAACTCATCTTTGAGAACTGCCGGGTGCCTAAAGAGAACCTCCTGGGCCAGGAGGGCGAAGGTTACAAGCAATTCCTCATCACCCTGGACGGTGGCAGGATAGGGATCGGAGCGATGGCTGTGGGCCTGGGGATGGCGGCTCTGGAAGCGGCAGTGAAATATGCCAAGGAGCGGGTTCAGTTCGGCCAGCCCATTGCTGAGTTCCAGGCCATTCAGTGGATGCTGGCGGACATGGCCACTGAGCTGGAAGCGGCGAGGCTTCTCGTCTACAGAGCTGCATGGCTCAAGGAGCAGGGGCGGCGTTTCACCAAAGAGGCGGCCATGGCCAAGCTCTTCGCCTCCGAGGCGGCGGTGAGGGCCTGTTACAAGGCCATCCAGATCCACGGAGGCTACGGATACACCAGGGATTATCCGGTGGAGCGGCTCTACCGCGATGCCAGGCTGACTACCATAGGCGAGGGCACAAGCGAGATCCAGCGCCTCGTGATAGCGAGGCACATTCTTGAAAGCTTTTGACCAGCCGGATTTTTCCGGCGAAGGAAAGAGAGTGCATGGGGCGAAGCCCCCATGCCGGGGGGCTGCGGGGGGGGTCCCCCCGCCTTTTTCCTTTTTCCCCCCCCCCGTTCCCTGCGGCTGGGTC
>DAOUBN010000332.1:0-4848 GCA_034432815.1 Anaerolineae bacterium
ATTTTGGGGGACACCCCCCGCAATCCCCTGGCACGGAGGCCCGCCCCCTGCACCCCCATTGCTCACAGGGAAAGGGGCGAAGGGGAGGTCATGCCGGTTCTTCTTCCACGGCCATGGTCTCGCCGCAGTTGAGGCAGCGAACCTCTTTCTTGCCTGATTCCACCATCAAGCCCCCGCAGGATGGGCAGGGGGTCGGGGCAGGCCTTTGCCATGTGGCGAAGTTGCATTCGGGGTAGTTTATGCAACTGTAGAAAGTGCGCCCTTTCCTGGTCCTGCGCTCCACGATTTCGCCGCCGCAGTTCGGGCAGATGGCGCCCGTTCTGGGGAAATAGGGCTTTGTGTTGCGGCAGGCGGGGAAGTTGGAGCAGGCCAGGAATTCCCCGAACTTGCCCCATTTGACCACCATGGGGCTCCCGCACAGCTCGCACTTTATGCCTGTATCCTCGTGAGGGAGTTCAACCTTCTCAATTATCCTGTCGGCCCGGGCCACAGCCTCGGCAAAGGGGGCATAGAATTCCCGCAGCATCCCCACCCAGTCCTTCTCCCCCCGCGCTATCCGGTCCAGGTCTTCCTCCATCTCCGCCGTGAAGCCCACATTGATCAGGTCAGGGAAATACTGGGTGAGCAGGTCGTTAACGATGAAGCCGATTTCAGTGGGGACAAGGCGCTTCCCATCCCGTTTGACATAGCCCCGGGCGTAAAGGGTGGAGATGATGGGGGCATAGGTGGAAGGACGCCCTATCCCATATTCTTCCAGGGTCCGGATGAGGGAGGCCTCGGTATAGCGCGGCGGAGGCTCGGTAAAATGCTGCTCCGGAAGGAGCTGAACCAAGTCCAGGCGCTCGTCAACCTCAAGGGGCGGGATGGGGAAAGCCTCTTCTTCGGGTGGAGCTTCCTCCTCTTTAGCTTCCTGGTAGACCACCAGAAAGCCCGGGAACCTGAGGGTGGCTCCGGAAGCTCTGAAGAGGTAACGGCTATCGGCAGCTATCTCCACCGAGAGGGTATCGTAGATGGCGGGAGCCATCTGGCTGGCCAGGAACCGGCGCCAGATGAGCTCGTAAAGCCTGAACTGGTCCCTGTTGAGGTAAGGCTTGACCAATTCAGGGGTGCGGTAGACGCTTGTGGGCCTGATAGCTTCGTGAGCTTCCTGGGCCACTCTGGCGCTGGTCTTGTATTCGGGGGGGTTGGGGGGCAGAAGTTCCTCCCCGAAGTTTTCGGCGATGAAGCGGCGAGCCTCCTTCTGAGCTTCCTCAGCCACATTGACGCTATCGGTCCGCATGTAGGTTATGAGGCCGACAGGCCCTTCCTCCCCCAGAGGTATGCCTTCGTAGAGCTGCTGGGCTATGAGCATGGTCTTCTGAGCGGTGAAGCCCAGCCGTCTGGAGGCTTCCTGCTGGAGGGTGCTGGTGATGAAGGGGGGTGAGGGATTCCTCTTCCTTGTCCCCCTCTTGATGCTCTGCACCACATAAGAGGCTTTCTCCAGTTCAGCCAGGATGGGTTCCACCTGCTCCCGGCTTTTGAGTTCAGGCTCTTTCCCATCAATGCTCGCAAGCCTGGCAATAAAAGAAGGGTGTTCCGGGGTCTGCTTTGCCAGCTCAGCCTTTATGGTCCAGTATTCTTCCGGGACGAAGTTCTGGATTTCCCTCTCCCTTTCAACGATGAGGCGGAGAGCGACGGATTGAACCCTTCCGGCGGAGGTCCGGTTGCGGACTTTCCTCCAGAGCAGGGGACTGAGCATGTAGCCCACGAGGCGATCCAGGACCCGGCGAGCCTGCTGCGCGTTCACCAGGTTCATGTCAATGGTTCGGGGATGAGAGAAAGCCTCCTCAATCGCCGTCTTTGTGATTTCGTGGAACACAACCCGCCTGGCTTTGGAGCGGGGTATCCTGGCCACTTCCATGAGGTGCCAGGCAATGGCTTCCCCTTCCCGGTCAGGGTCGGTGGCCAGGTAAACCTCCGAGGCATGCCGGACAGCTTCCTTTAGCTCCTCCACCACCTTCTTCTTCTCCCTTGGGACCACGTAGTAGGGCTTGAAGTCGTTTTTGACGTCAACGCTGAGGCGGGACCGGAGCAGGTCCCTTACGTGCCCTACGGAAGCCTTGACCACATAGCCTTTGCCCAGGAATTTGCCGACGGTTCGGGCTTTGGCGGGCGATTCCACGATAACCAGCTTGTAAGGGTCTTTCTCCGGCGGGTCGGGCAGTTCCGAGTGGGCAGGGATCCTGCCCAGCCTCGCGAGGGTTGAACCGCAAACGGGGCACCGGCCCCTTATGGCCGGCCTCCCCGAAGGCAGGTATATGGGTTCTGGGTTTTCCACAGGCCTGCGGGCCTTGCACTTCATGCAGTAGGCTGTGATGGGCTCCTCCATTTCCCTCCGCTCCTCAAAGGTATTCATCCATGTTCTTGCCCTTCAGCTTTTCCACCAGCTTCTTAACATCCTGGGCCCTGCTCTTGGGGCAGACCAGGATGACATCATCTGTGTCCACCACGATCATGTCCTTGAGGCCTACAGTGGCGATGAGCCGCTTTGTGCTGTAAAGCAGGGAGCCTGTAGTGTCTATCCCGATGTGTGCCCCGCCGACGATCACATTGTTCTCCTCGTCTTTGGGGAGGATATCGGCCAGGGTAGCCCAGTTGCCCACGTCGCTCCAGCCGATGTCCACCGGGATGACCATGACGCGGGAGGATTTCTCCATTATCCCCTGGTCTATGGATTCGCTCTCCACTTCCTGCCACACTTCTTCCAGGACTTCCTCTTCTTCTTCGGTTCCTATAGCCTCATCAATCCGGAGGAGCTGGGAGTAAAGCCGGGGCAGGTGCTCGCGGAATTCTTCCATGATGGTGGAGAGCTTCCAGACGAAGATGCCGCTGTTCCAGTAGTAACCACCATGAGCCAGGAAGGAGCAGGCGGTTTCGTAATCGGGCTTTTCGGTGAAGCTCTGGACGCGGTAAACGGGGAAGCCGTCCACTTCTTTCCAGAATTCCCCCTGGCAGATGTAGCCGTAACCCGTCTCCGGGCAGGAGGGCTTTATCCCCAGGGTCACGAGGTAACCTTCTTCCGCTACTTTTGCCGCTGCCAGGAGGGCTCTCCTGAATTCCTCGGCATTCTCTATGACGTGGTCGGCATGGAGCGAAGCCATGACTTCGTCCGGCTTCACGCGCCTCATGTAGAGGACCGAGAGGCCAATGCATGGGGCGGTCCCCTTGCCTACCGGTTCAGTGATTATGTTCCTGCCGGGAACGAGGGGGAGCTGAGCCTTTATGGTCGGGGCATAAGTTCTGTTGGTGACCACGAAGATCTGGTGAGGCTCCAGGATAGGCCTCACCCGCATGAAGGTCTCCTGGAGCATGGTGTTCTTGGCCACGATATCCAGAAGCTGCTTAGGCCTGTTTTTCCGGCTTTTGGGCCAGAGCCTGGTCCCTGTTCCACCTGCCAGTATAAGGGCAAACATAGCCTTGCCTCCTTCAATCCACGAAGTATTCCGCCCTGCTTTCCCTGGCCAGAACGTAATGCATCCCCCCCACCTGGCGCACCAGCCCCTTTATCTCCATTATGGCCAGAGCGCTGGAGACTTCGGATATGGGAAGGCCCGTTGCCCTCTTGATTTCGTCTATGTGAACAGGCTCCGAAGAGAGGTGGGACAGGATCAGGCTTTCGGTATCGGTGGCAGGGATCGCAGCTCTGACTTCTTCCCTGGTTTTGACTGCAGAGATGTTCAGTTCCTCCAGGATGTCCTCAGCTGAGAGGACAAGCTTCGCCCCCTGCTGGATGAGGCGGTTGGTCCCCCTGCAGGTTTTGTAGAATATGCTTCCGGGCACGGCGAAGACTTCCCGGTCCTGTTCTAAGGCGAACTCCGCCGTTATGAGGGCCCCGCTGGTTTCCCCCGCCTCCACTATCAGGACCCCTTTGGCCAGTCCGCTTATGATGCGGTTTCGCGGGGGGAAATTGAGGGCTTCGGGCGGCGTGCCGAGGGGGTATTCGCTTATCAGTGCTCCGTTCTCGGTTATGGCCTGGGCCAGGGCTCTGTGTTCGGGCGGATATATCACGTCAAGCCCCGAGCCTAAAACCGCTATGGTTCTGCCTCCGGCCCCCAGCGCTGCCTGATGGGCCAGGCCGTCTATCCCTTTGGCCAGACCGCTCACTATCGTTACGCCGCTCCTGGCCAGGGGTTCCACCAGAAAGCGAGTGGCTTCTTTACCGTAGACGCTGGGCCTCCTGGTTCCCACCACCGCAATGGCCCACTCGTCCTGGGGTTTGAGTTCTCCTTTGACGAAGAGGAGGAAAGGGGGGTTGTCAATGTGCCGGAGGTTGTATGGGTAGTCTTCGTCTTTCCAGGTTAAAAGGCGAACCCCTGCCCTCTGGATTTTCTCCATCTCCTGGTCCAGGGACACGCGCTTCCGGAGGGCCAGGAAACTCTCAAGAGAGCGCCGGTCCAGTCCTGCCCGTGCGAGCTCTTCTGGCCGGGCGTTCCAGGCTTCTCTGGCGCTTCCGAAATGCTCCAGGAGGTTCCTGAACCGGACCGGGCCGATGCCTTTTACCAAACTGAAGCCAAGCCAGTATTTGAGCTCTTCCATAAGCTTCCTCTGGAATTTTGGTTTAAGGATACACAAGCGGAGGGGTTTTGTCAAGGAATGGAAAAGGGAAAGGGGCGGGGGGACACCCCCCACGGCCCCCCGGCATGGGGGCTCCGCCCCCCTGCACCCCCGATTGAAAAATGGGGGTGGAGGGGGCCATGCCCCCTCCCAGGGGGTTCGGGGGATGTGCCCCCGAGAAAACAAAACCGGGGGGCGAGCTGGCATCTCTTGAAGCCCATCTACGAGGGGGCCCCCGGAAGCCAGCTGAGCCTC
>DAOUBN010000333.1:0-2166 GCA_034432815.1 Anaerolineae bacterium
TGAAGGCTTTGCCCATCGGCACCCCTGAATTTTCCCCCGTAGGCGGGCTTCCGGAAAAAACCCTCCTACAAGGGGTTTGGCTTCAGGGAAAGGCGGGATTTAAGGGTTGAAAGGCAACGGGGGCAAAATTCAGCTTTCTTCACGTCCGTTTCTCTAAGGGAATTGGAGAAATGCATCACGCAGAGGGGATCAGGGCAGTGGGCGAGCCCCCAGGTATGGCCCAGCTCGTGGATGGCCTCCTTGAGAGCCCTGAGGAGTAGAAGCCCTTCGTCTTCCGGGAGACCGTAGAAGCTCTGGCGGAGTCTGGCCAGGGATATGACCGCCTCCCTTCCGCCAAGTTTCGCTTGCCCGAATACGAAGTTGAGCCCTCTTGTGTAAAGGTCTACCTCCGTAACCCCCAGGACTTTCAGTGCGCCTTCGGCTTCAAGTCTGCCCAGTTCCTCAAGGAAGAGGTCGGAAAGATACTGGCGGCGGTTCGGATTGAAGGCGTAAGCTGGGATGGAGACCGGGGGAAGTGTTTCGCATTCCTTCCCAAAAACCCCTTTCAGGGCCTCCTTGAGGTGCTCCAGGACCTTCTGGTCCACCTGGCCGAAAGGCACAAGGGCGATCTTCATTTCGTCCCGTCCACCTCCTGAAGGGCTCTGAGGAGCTCCGCTTCCTCGGGGGAGGGATCCCACATGGGAAGTTCCAGCATTGGCTGGGGCCTGCGGATGAGCTCCACCGGGTAGGGGGGGCAGCCGAGCTTCTCAGCCATTTCGGCCCCCAAAAGGGGATGGTAGTAATGGACGAAGAAGGGGCGACGCCATCCGTCGGGCACGGCAAGCCACCTGAGCGCTTTCGGGAACACAGCCCTTATGAGGACTATGGCTACCCTGTGCCAAAGGCGGATATCGCCTTCCCCCTTGCCGATATCGTGGAGGAGGGCTGCCTTCAGGAGGTCAGGGTGGTCTTTCCCCTGCCGAAGGAGGGTGTAATAGACATCAAGGCTGTGGCGCTGATCAGGAAGGGGCATCCGGGCGAAAACGGCCAGCTCCTCGGGGGTGAGGTTCTCCTCAAGGACCCGGAGGTCCTCCTCGCTGAGGCGGGCCGAGAGGGCCTGGAAGAACTGCCAGGCCCGGTAGAAAGCCTGCCGGATCATCCTCAGCATGGGTTCATCCTCACCTGAGGAGCAGGGAAGTGATGAAGCGGAAGGGTGGCCCCAGTATGGACCCCAGGATGCTCACGGGCAGGATGTAGTCAATGGCTAAGAGGGCGAAGAGGATCAGGGGGCCATGGGCTTCCAGCTGAGAAAGCTGCCGGAAGAGGTTGTAGGCAGTGCGTCCCCGGAAAGAGCCGATGATCCCCAGGAGGACATCGTAGCCGTCCAGAGGGGGGAGAGGCAGCAGGTTGAAGAGGGCAAGGCCCACGTTAGCGAAGACTCCTGCCAGGAGGAAAGAGTTGAGGGCAAGGGGGGTGGCAAAGCGCAGGATCAGGGCCAGGGCGGAAGCCAGGAGCAGGTTGGACAGAGGCCCGGCCAGGGCGATGAGGCCCATCCCGGTGACCACCGGGAGCTTCCGGATGTTGCGCGGGTTAATGGGGACAGGCTTTCCCCACCCGATCCCGAAGCCGTAGGCTATTGAGACCAGGAACATGATGGTGCCCAGCGGGTCCAGGTGGGCAAGGGGGTTCAGAGTAAGCCTGCCCAGGTAGCGGGGCGTGGGATCGCCCAGCCTGTCGGCGGCCCAGGCGTGGGCGAACTCATGGATGGTGATCCCCAGGAGAACGAAAAAGAGCATTCCTGCTATGTTGACCATCCCGCATCCTCCCGCCCAATTTTACAACTTCGCTCCAGCTTTGGCAAACCCGCTTTTTCATGGTGGAGGAGGCTTTGTCCCTACTGGGGGCTAAGGAGGGTGTCCCCCCGCCCTTTTTTTCCCGCCCCCGTTACCTGGCGGCCACGCCTGGCTTCAGGGTCCCACTCGTGGGCGGGTTTCAGGAGGTGCCAGCTCGCCCCCAATTTTGTTTTGGTTGGGGGGACACCCCCCACTTCCCCCCGTCAGGGGGACTACGTCCCCCTGCACCCCCTGTTTTTGCTTTTTCATGGGGGTGGAGGGGGCTTTGCCCCATGCCGGGGGGTTTGGGGGTGTCCCCCCGCCCTTTTTCTTTTCCCGCCCCCGTTACCTGGCG
>DAOUBN010000334.1:0-4176 GCA_034432815.1 Anaerolineae bacterium
CCCCCCTCCCCCCCGCCAGGGGGACTCTGTCCCCCTGCACCCCCTGTTTTTCCTCTCATGGGGGTGGAGAGGGTTTTGCCCCCCGCCGGGGGTGTTCCCCCAGAAAAACCAATTGAAGGGGCGAGAAGGCAACTCTTGCAACCTGGCCACGAGTGGGACCCTGAACGTGGGCGAACCCTCAAGAAACGAGGGTGGGGGAAAAGAAAAATTGGGGTGCCCCCACTCCCCACGGCAGGGGGGACGCGGTTCCCCTGCATCCCAATTTATCGGCGGAATCGCCTCCTGCAAATTTGAGGAGGGGAAAATGCGCGCAGTGGTCCAGAGAGTGCGGAAAGCCTCAGTTCAAGTCAACGGTGAAACCGTCGGGGCCATCGGCAGGGGCTTCGTCATCCTCATTGCGGTCAAGAAAGGCGACACCGAAGAGCACGCCCGCTGGATGGCCCACAAAATCGCTAACCTCAGAGTCTTTCCCGATGAAGCCGGGAAATTCAACCTCTCCCTCCTGGATGTTAAGGGGGAAGCCCTTGTGGTTTCCCAGTTCACTCTTTACGGCGATATCCGGAGGGGATTCAGGCCAAGCTTCTCCGATGCCGCTCCCCCCGAGGAAGCCAGACCCCTGATTGAGAAATTCATCCAGGCCCTGAAAGAAGAAGGGGTGCCGGTCCAGAGCGGGATCTTCGGAGCCATGATGCTGGTGGAAATCCACAACGATGGGCCGGTAACGATAATCCTGGACAGGGATTAATGCCAGTAAAACTCTCTGGGCCTGCTTATCGGACTGAGGGCCACCGTTACGGTCCGGCCATCGGGAGCAGTGTATTTCTGGACGATGGTCACGTCCCAGCGGAATAGCCTGGGAGAAGCCTCGGCTGGAGGGGCCAGGCGGGAGGGCAGGAGCAGGCTTGTGGCCTGGGTCCAGAAGCTCTCTTCTCCGCTCCAGTCTTCACTGTTACGGTCCTTATATCTCACCCTCACCACAAACCATTCGTCCTCTTCAAGGGTGTGGAGGCTTGTCCAGCTCAGGATGATCCTGGCTTCAGGGCCTCTGTAAATTGCCCCGTCAACCGGAGCCAGGATGATGGGTTCGGGGTATTCCGGCATCTCCTCAGGCCCCCCTACTGGAAGAGGGGAAGGCGTGGGAAGCGGGGTGATGGTCGGGATTACCAGGATTTCCCCTTCCCTCAAAGCCCTGGGCTCGGGGATGTTGTTGGCCTCCATCAGAGCCCTGACAGGCACCCTGAACATCACGGCAATATCTATCAGGCTCTGCCCCTTCTGCACGGTATAAGTCACAGGCTGGGTTGAAGCCACAGGGGCTGAAGGGGTTGGGGTTACCGGGATTATGAGCTTTTCGCCTTCCCAGATGAGGTCAGGGCTCTGGAGGTTGTTGGCCTTGACGATGGCCTCCACCGTCGTGCCGTAGCGGGCGGCAATGGCCAGCAGGCCCTCGTTGGGCTGAACTATGTGAATTATGTAGGCCGGGGTGGGGGTGGGCGTGGGGATGGGCTGGACAAAAGGAGTGGGGTAGAGTGTGAAGGTGGGAGTTGGGGTGATGGTGGACGTCGGCGAGGGCTGCGGGGTGGCTTCTGCCAGCCGGAAAGAAGGGCGCATGGGCTTGAGGAACCATGCCCCTACCAGGGCGGCTATGAGGACCACCACAGCCACATCGGGCCAGGGGATGGAGATGGAACGGCCATCAAGGGGTGCCCCACACATGAAGCAATCCCTGGCGTAACGGGAAACCCTCGCTCCGCAGCGGGGGCAAACCCGCGCTTTCGGGCGGGGCAGGGTGTTACCGCAGTGGGGACACCTTTCAGCCCTGCTATCCACCTCTTCACCGCATACTGGACACCTCATGGCGCCGCTCCCACAATCCGGTTTATCATGGGACAAAGTCAAGCCTCTTTCTCCTCATTGATATGCTCTGAGCCAGGCCTTCGCCCGCAAGGAAAGTGAGCAGAGCGCTTCCCCCCGAGCTTATGAAAGGCAATGGTATGCCGGTGACTGGCATGAGCCCCAGGTTCATCCCCACGTTCACCATAACCTGGAAGAGGATCATCACCCCAATTCCTGTAGCGATTAGGGCTCCGAACCGGTCCCTCGCTCTGGAAGCAATGAGGAAGAGCCGCCATGCCACGAAGAGGAGCAGGGCGAGGACGAGGATGGCTCCGGCGAACCCCATCTCCTCCCCTATCACCGAGAAGATGAAGTCGGTGTGGCGGACCCGGAGGAACTGAAGCTGGCTCTGGCTTCCCCTGGCAAATCCTTTCCCGAAGAATCCCCCCGATCCCAGGCCGATGATGGCCTGGTGCAGGTTGTAGCTGGCTCCCGGGTCCAGGTCAGGATTGAGGAAGAGGAGAATGCGCTTGCGCATGTAATCCTTGAGGGAGAACCAGATGAGGGGGGACATGAGCAGGCCCGTTAATCCCAGGATTCCCAGGTGGCTGAGTTTAGCCCCCGCCTGCCAGGCCAGGGCAAGCCAGATAACCCCTAAGATTATAGCCGTCCCCAGGTCGGGCTGGAGGTAGATGAGCAGGGCCGGGATGGCCGTTATAAGGATGGAAAGGGGGAGGAAGCGGAATATGCGGATCCTTTCTCCAAGCCGGGCAAAATAGGCGGCCAGGGCGATCAGGATGAGGATTTTGGCCGGCTCCGAAGGCTGGAAGGTTACCGGCCCCAGTTCCAGCCAGCGCTGGGCTCCGTAGATGGTTTTACCCCTGAAAAGGACTGCCAGGAGCAGGAGGATGGCAACGCCATACAGGGGCCAGCCGAAATGCTCCAGGATCCCGTAATCCACTGCCGCCAGGGCGAACATGATCACCAGGCCTATAGCTCCGTAGATCATCTGCTGGACGTGGAGCCTCTCCAGCCCTTCAACTCCTCTCGTGGCGCTGTAGACCATGGCGAAGCCGGTGAACATGAGGAGCAGGGTGGCCGTCAGGAGCCAGAAGTCAAAATCGCGCCATTTAACCATACTCGGCTCCCCGTTTCACCCTCTTTATCGGGATGGTGGCGACGAGCCGGGAGTGCTTCTCCCCTACTTCCAGGCTCAACTCCGTCCTCTCCCTGTCCACGTCCAGGTATTTCCCCACGGAGGAAAGGAGGGCCTCCCGGAGTTCTTCCATGAGCCCCGGGGATACCTGAATCCGGTCCTGGATGAGCATTGCCTTCAGCCTCTGTTTGGCTATATCCCGGCTGTTTGCGGCTGGCCCCAACCTGAAGAGCTTCATCTTATCCCCCTTTACCTGCGGCGGAACATTCGGCTCAGCTTGTTCAGGAGCCCCTCGCTCCCCTTGAGGGCGGGGAAGGGGACCTCCTCTCCCAGGAGCCGGCGGGCCATGTCCTTTATTGCCTGACCGGAAGGGGATGATGCGTTCAGGACTATGGGAACCCCTTTGTTGGTGGCGACTATGACTTCCGGGTCCTCCGGGATTACCCCAACAAGGGGGATCGCCAGGATTTCCAGGACGTCCTCCACCGAAAGCATTTCCCCCCGCTCTACCATTTCCGGCTTGACCCGGTTTATGGCCAGCTTGACCGATTCCTTCCCGGCGGCCTCCACAAGGCCGATGACCCTGTCGGCGTCCCGGACCGCCGCCACCTCCGGGGTTGTGACCACGATGACTTCATCGGCCGGGGCCAGGGCGGTCCGGAAACCGTGCTCTATCCCTGCCGGCGAATCCACCAGGATGAAGGAGAAATCCGGGCGCAGTTCTTCACATATTTTGACCATGTCGGCGGGCTGCACGGCCGTTTTGTCTCTGGTCTGAGCTGCTGGAAGAAGGAAGAGGTTGCTGAGCCTTTTGTCCCGGATCAGGGCCTGGCGCAGGCGACACCTCCCCTCGGCCACATCCACCAGGTCGTAGACGATGCGGTTTTCAAGGCCCAGCATCACGTCCAGGTTCCTCAAGCCGATGTCGGCATCCACAGCGACTACCTGGTGGCCGGCCATGGCCAGGGCGGTGGCCAGGTTGGCGGTGATGGTGGTCTTTCCAACCCCTCCCTTTCCCGAAGTTACGGTTATAACTTTTGATTCCATCCCTTAAGCCTCACTTCCGGTTGAGCTCCGGGCTTTTCAACGCTCTCACGCATCCGAGCTATGGGGGCACATCCTCCAGGCCCCCTGACGTGAGGGCTTTGCCCCCTGCATCCCGGTTTTGCCCACCCTCGTTTGCT
>DAOUBN010000335.1:0-8403 GCA_034432815.1 Anaerolineae bacterium
GCCCCCTCCCAGGGGGTTCGGGGGATGTGCCCCCGAGAGAACAAAAACTGGGGGCGAGCTGGCACTTCCTGAAACCCGCCCCCGAGTGGGAGGCTGAAGCCAGGCTTAGCCGCAAGGAACGGGAGTGGGAGAAGAGAAAAAAGGCGAGGGGATACCCCCCGCATCACCCTGGAGGGAGCTCTGCCCCCTGCTCCCTTTTTTCTTATCTCCGGCAAAGCGCTGGGTTGCCATCCGGGAGGTTTCGGGCTACAATAAGGCATAACTTCTGGGAGACGTGGGGAGATGGAGGAACTGATCCTGAAGATCATCATATCCTTGAGCGGGAGCGCCTTCGGAACCTTCTCGCTCTTCATCCTCGTTTCCATTGTGCTGGAGTCGTGGCTGACTGGAGCACCTCCTTTTCCCCTGAAGGAGAGGACGCCGCAGATCGGCCTGCCCTTTGAGGAGGTGGCTTTCCCTTCTTCGGACGGGGTAACCCTCAGGGGGTGGCTTTTCCCACCCCCAACCCCCGAGGGCCCGGTAATTGTTTACGCTCATGGCTCCGGAAGGGACCTGAGAGAGGGTCTTCCCCTTGTCCCCATGCTGAGGGAAGCGGGTTTTGGGGTTCTGCTCTTCAGCTACAGGAACCACGGCTTCAGCGACCGGGTCCTGAAAGGGCACACTTATGGCCTGAAAGAAAGCGAAGATCTGGATGCAGCAGTGTCTTTCCTGAAGGAAAGAGGCTACAGATCCATCGGAATAATGGGCTACTCGCTGGGGGCAGCAAGCGCCATAATGAGCGCTGCCCGCAATCCAGAGGTGAAAGCGGTGGTGGCAGTAGCGCCCTTCGCTTCGGCCAGGGACCTGTGGTTCTCCAGCGGCCCGCTCATCATACCCAGGCCGTTGCTTTACCTCACCCTCTGGCTTACGGAAAAGCGCAAGGGAATAAAGCTCTCCGCCGCTTCCCCGAAGGATTTCATAAGCAGGATAGCCCCTCGCCCGGTTCTCCTTATTCAGGGGACCAGGGATGCTTACATCCCACCAGAGCAAACCCGAAAGCTCATGGAGGCAGCAGGGGCAGGAACCACCCTGCTCCTGATAGAAGGGGCCGATCACAGATCTGTTTTCCTGCCTGGAGTTGTGAGACACTGGAAATTCGTCCTGAATTTCCTGCGGAAGGCATTAGCTGCGGGCACGACGCCAGGGGTCCGTTAGATCCCTAAGCCCATCCCCCAGAAAATTGAACCCGAGCACGGTCAGGAAAAGGGCAAGGCCGGGGAAGAAGGCCATCCAGGGGGCCCTGTCCATGAAGAGACGGGCTTCCTCCAGCATCCTCCCCCAGCTGGGATTGGGGGGCTGGGTCCCAAGCCCCAGGTAACTCAGGGAAGCCTCAGCCAGGACAGCCGTGGAAGCCCCGATGGAAGCCTGAACCAGCAGGGGGCCAAGGCCATTGGGCAGGATGTGCCGCCGGATTATCCCGAGCCGGGTGGAGCCGAGGGCCTCGGCGGCCAGGACGAAATCCCTCTCCTTAAGGGAAAGGACAACACTGCGGGCAAGGCGAGCGAAAACTGGCCCGTTCACCAGGCCTATGGCTATCATGGCGTTGAGAGGGCCAGGCCCCAGGATGGCCACAATCGCTATGGCCAGGAGTATGGAGGGAAAAGCCTGAAGGGCATCCATCAGGCGCATTATGGCCTCATCAAAGACACCTCCGGCAAGGCCCGCCGCAAAACCGATCGGGACCCCGATCAGGGAGGCGATCCCGACCGAAACGATGCTTGCTCCCAGGGCTACGGTTCCTCCCCTCAACACCCGGGAGAAAACATCCCTCCCATACTGGTCCGTCCCGAAAAGGTGGTTCCAGGAGGGAGGCGCAAGGCGTATGGAAACATCCATATCCAGCGGGTCCGGAAGAGGAAGCAGCCAGCTCCCTGCCACCCCCGCCATCACTATCCCGAGAAGGATTGCGCCCACAATGATGGACCTCATCCAAGCCTTATCCTCGGGTCAAGGTAAGCGTAGAGGACATCCACCAGGAAATTGCTGGCCACAACGACGGCAGTCATGAACATCACCAGCCCCTGAATCAGAGGTATGTCCCTGGTATAGACGGCGCTGAGGAGGAGCCGACCGAGCCCGGGCAGGGCGAAAACCTGCTCCACAACTATGCTCCCACCCATGAGGAAGCTCATTTGAACCCCTGCCAGGGTTACGACGGGGATGAGGGCGTTTTTCAGGGCATGGCGGAAGACCACCTGTACCCTGGTCAGGCCCTTGGCTCTGGCAACGGTTATGTAGACCTGGCTCAGGACCTCCAGCATTGAGGAGCGAAGCATCCGGGTGAGGAAGGCAGCTGTAACCAGTCCGAGGGAAACGGCGGGGAGGAAAAGGTGCCTGAAGGCCTCAAAGGGGTTTTCCCACCAGCTCACGAATCCCCCCGTGGGGAAGAGCCTGAAGTAAAGGGAGAAGAAGAGGATGAGGAGGATCCCGACCCAGAAGGAGGGGATGGCTATCCCGAGCTGAGTCGTTAAGAGGATGAAGTAGTCAAGGGGCGAATTCCACCTGAGAGCTGAAAGGATGCCGGCGGGGAGAGCTATGATCAGGGCGATGAGCATGGCCATGAAGGCCAGGGAAAGGGTTACGGGCAACCTTTCGGCGATAAGGGAAGAGACGGGCCTCTCCAGCCGGATTGATACCCCCATATCGCCCCGGAGCAAACCCCAGAGCCAGAAGATATACCTCAGAGGCCAGGGCTTATCCAGGCCGAGCTGCGCTCTTATGGATTCAAGAGCATCAGGCGAGGCTTCAATCCCCAGGATGAGCTGGGCCGGATCGCCCGGGATAACCTGGAGGAGGAGAAAAGTCAGGAAGGAGACTATCAGGAGGATTATGAGCAGCGAGAAAAAACGCCTGATTACGTATCGCAAAGCCCGGCCTTACCCCGGTTTTTTTCCATTCCCCTGGCCCTGCCCCCCGGAACGAGGACAGGGCCAGGGGCTCAGAATCACTGCCGGCGATCACCCTGAAGTCTTGTAGACAGTGCGCAGGTCAAAGATGTCTATCGGATAGATCTTCCAGCCCTCCACGTTCTTCCTCACCCCCACCGTCCAGAGGGGGGACATGAGGTAGAGGGCCACTGCATCCTCGGCCAGCAGGCGCTGGGCCTCGGCATAGAGCTCCTTGCGCTTCTGGAAGTCGGTGGTGACGGCCGCCTGGCGGATTATCTCGTCGTAGCGAGGGTTATTGTAGTTCATGTAGTTCTCTTTGGAATCACTCACGTAGCGGTTGAGGAAGGGGTCCGGATCCAGCCTGCCGGTGTGGCCTATGCAGGTGGCCTGATAATCGCGCCCCATGTAGACCCTGTCCAGCCACATGCCCCATTCGTAGGTTTCCAGCTTGACCTTGAGCCCAATTTTCTTCAGGTAATCGGCGATAACCTCGCAGTTGCGGATGTGGAAATCGTAAGGCTGGGGCATTATGAGAGTGACCTCAAAGCCTTCGGGATAGCCTGCTTTGGCCAGAAGCTCGCGAGCCTTGTCCGGGTTGTATGGGTATTTACCGGTCAGGTCCACATAGAAGGGGCTCACGGGAGGCATGTGGCTCCCAATGGGCGCCCCCTGGCCCCACTGGGCGGCCTCAATCACCCCTTTCTTGTCAACGGCATAGGAGATGGCCTGGCGAACTTCTTTCTTGTTGAAGGGCTCGCGGGCGTTGTTCAGGGCCATTATGTAAATTCCATTGGTGGGGGCCTGGATGAGCTTCAGTTCAGGGTTCTTCTTAAGCCCTTCAACCTCCTGCGGTGGGACCTGATCCACCACATCCACTTCGCCCGCCTTGAGAGCTGCCAGTTTAGCGGCGGGATCGGGCATTATTTTGAATATGACCGCATCCAGGTAAGGCTGGTCCTTTATGAAGTAATCGGGGAAGCGCTCCAGCTTGACATGGCTATCGGGCACCCATTCCACGAAGCGGAAAGGCCCGGTGCCCACGGGCCTGTTGCGCAGGTCTGGCTCCTCCACTGGAACGATGGCCGCCCAGCCGTAAGCCAGGTTGGAGAGAAAAGCGGCCTGGGGTTCTTTGAGGTTGAAGACCACAGTGTATTTGTCGGGGGTCTCAATGCTCTGAATTACGGCATAGTCCTTGGCTCTTGGGGCCTTGGTTTCGGGGTTGAGGATGCGCTCAAAGGAGGCTTTTACATCGGCAGAAGTCATTTCCCGACCGTTGTGGAACTTCACCCCCTTGCGCAGGTGGAAGGTCCAGCGGAGGCCATCGGCAGAAGCTTCCCATTTTTCGGCAAGGCCTGGCACAAGGTTCCCTTGAGGGTCAGTATCCACCAGGGTGTCGTATATGCTCTTCACCACCTCAAAGGTGACTGCCGCCACGGTCTTGTGGGGGTCAAGGCCATCGGGGTTGGCGGAAATGGCGACCACTAAGGTTCCGCCCCTGACCGGCTTAGCCTGAGGGGTTTGGGCAGGGCCTGCACAGGAGACGGCCAGGATGAGGAATAGGGTTGCTATGAGCATACCCTTTCTCATTTTGCACCTCCTCTTACGGTATTACCACCGGCGGGGCACGCAGGAGGTTTTTCCCGTCCCGGTTGCTTCTCAATCCGGGCGGCCCGGTAAACCTCATGCAAACTCAATTCCTCCTGCTCACCGCCATCAGGTCGGTGGCGGTTAAATTATATCAGCACTGGAAAGTTGTGTCAAAATGTGGTACGGGGGCTACGGGGATTTTCCCCACCCTCGTTTGCTCTGGCTCAGCCTGGCTTCAGCCTCCCACTCGTGGGCGGATCTCAGGAGGTGCCAGCTCGCCCCCGATTTTGTTTTCGTGGGGGGACACCCCCCATTCCCCCCGTCAGGGGGACTCCGTCCCCCTGCACCCCCTGTTTTTCCTTCACAGGGGTGAAGGGGGCAAAGCCCCCATGCCGGGGGGCTTGGGGGGTGTCCCCCCAAGAAAAACAGAGCAAGGGGCGAGAAGGCAACTACTGCAACCCGGCCACGAGGGGGACCCTAACCCCGGCAAACCCTCAGCTAACGAGGGTGGGAGGACATTCCTCATCTTTGACAAAGGGCCTTCAGGGTGGTATAAAGGGGTTGTGAAATTAAGCACTATGAGGAGGAATCCACGTGCAGATTGCCGGCTTTGAGTTCCCAGATGACCTCTATTACGATTCCAAACACGGCTGGGGGCGAGTGGAAGGCAACCTCGTAACCCAGGGCCTCACCGATTTCGGCCAGAAACTGGCAAGGGAAATCGTCTACGCAGAAATACCGTCAGTGGGCAAGACAGTAACCCAAGGGCAAACTTTCATGTCCATTGAGTCTGGAAAATGGGTGGGACGCATCCCGGCCATCGTCAGCGGGAAGATCGTGGCCGTCAACGAAGAACTGGAATGGGAACCCAGCCTCATCAATAAATCGCCCTTTGACCAGGGATGGCTGGTGAAGATTGAGATGTCCAATCCCCAGGAGCTGGCCAACCTGATGCGGGCCGATTCGCCGGAGTTCAGGGCTTTCATTGAGGCTGAGGCCCAAAAATACAAGGATGTGCTCAGGAGGTAAAGGGCCATGAAGCTCTACCGCCTCGGCACTGTCCCATGGCATTATTCTCAACTCCTCTACCATGCCCTCCCCAGGCTCAACCGCGAAGGCTTGATCCTCCTCTCCCCCGCCACCCCCTACGTCTGCATCGGCTATTTCCAGGACGCCGAACAGGAAGTGGACCTGGCCTACTGCCGGGAACACGGCATCCCCGTCTTCCGCCGGGAAGTCGGAGGAGGCGCCGTTTACCTTGATGGCGACCAGCTCTTCTGGCAGTTAGTCATCAGGAAGGACCACCCCCTTGTCCCGGGAAGCCGCGAGGAATTTTACCGTCGGTTCCTTCAGGCCCCCATTGCCGTCTACAGAGCTATCGGGATCCCGGCCGAATACAAGCCCGTGAACGATATAATCGCCAGAAACCGCAAAATCTCGGGCACAGGAGTGGCAGAGATAGGGGACTTCGTGGTCTTCGTGGGCAACCTCATCGTGGACTTCAACTACGAGATGATGGTCCGGGTCCTTAAGGTGCCCGATGAGAAGTTCAGGGATAAAGTCTACAAAACGCTTCAGGACAACCTCACCACCATAAAGCGGGAACTGGGTTACGCCCCGCCGAGGGATGAGCTCTGGAACATCCTGGTGGAGAAGTTCTCCGAAGTCCTGGGGCCGATGGAGCTTGAGACGGGGGTTGACCCCGATTGGCGGGCGAAGGCCGATCGCCTGGCCGAGCGGATGCTGAGCGAGGAGTGGTTGCGCCTCAGGAGGAGGAAGGAGCCGGAGCGGGCTGTCACCATCCGCTCGGGGGTTGAAGTGAGGCAGAAGGCCTACAAAGCGCCGGGAGGCCTGATCCGGGCCCTTGTGGAAGTCAGGGAAGGAGTTATTGCCGATGTTGCCCTTTCCGGCGATTTCTTCTTCTACCCTGCCGATCGGCTGTCGGAGCTTGAAAGGGCTCTTATCGGGGTGAAGATGGAAGAGGCGGAAGAGGTCATCGCTCGCTTTTACCGGGAGCATGGGGTGGAAAGCCCCGGTGTCACCCCCGCCGATTTCGCTGCGGTCCTGAGTCCGTAAGGAGGCAAAATGGAGGAGGCAATTAACCTTGCAACCCTTGACCGAACCCTGGCGCAGAAGGTTGTCCCGGGCCAGTGGGAGAAAATGCTCTCCTGCATCCAGTGCGGCACATGCTCCGCTTCCTGCCCGGCGATCCACGCTATGGACCTCTCCCCGCGCCGGATGTGGCGGATGGTCCAGCTTGGAATGACCGAGGAGGTTCTCCGCTCCAAGAGCATCTGGCTCTGCAGCATGTGCTACACCTGCCATGTCCGTTGTCCCCGCGGCATTCCCCTCACGGAAACCATCACCCGCCTGAAAGAGATGGCAATGGAGCGGGGGATAATCTCCTCGCCTCAGAGCGGGGCCTTCTACCGCTCATTCTTCAACGTTATGCGCCGCTACGGACGGATGCGGGAAGTGGAATTCATGGTCCGCTACTTCTTGACTTCAAACCCCCTGGCGGCTCTGAGCTTCGCCCGCCTGGGCCTGACAATGTTCATGAGGGGCAAGATACGCCTGGAAATCCCCCGTATCACCAGGGAAAGTCGGCTGGACCGCCTTTTAGCAAGGGTTGCTGAACTGGAGGGCAAATCATGAGATACCTCTTTTACCCTGGATGTTCGCAGGAAGGAACAGCCCTGGAATATCGGGATTCCACCCTGGCGGTGCTCCAGGCCCTTGGCGCGGAAGTGCAGGAGCTTGAAGACTGGACTTGCTGCGGAGCCAGTGTCGCTCCGGTTATAAGCGACCTTTTAGGCTTTGTCCTTCCAGCCCGCAACCTGGCGCTGACGGAGCAACAGGCCGATGGCCGTGACCTCCTGACGGTCTGCAGCGCCTGCTACGCCAACTTCCGCCGGACAATCGTAACCCTCGCTGCCGACCAGAAGCTCCGCGAGAAGGTCAACCAGGTCCTGGAAGTGGAGGGCCTGAATTACCGGGGCGCGGCGAGAGTCCGGCACCTCCTTGACGTCCTGGCCAATGACTTCGGGCCAGAGGCAATCCGGGCGCGGGTCAGGAGACCTCTGGAAGGGCTAACCGTTGCCCCATACTATGGCTGCCAGACCGTCCGCCCCTACAGCCCTTACGATGACCCCCAGCGCCCCACCTCCATGCTTCCAATCCTGGAAGCTCTGGGTGTGAAAGTTCACCGTCACTCCCGTGAATCCTCCTGTTGCGGGACCTCGCTTCTGATGACCAAACCGGAAGTTGGCCTGGGGATGGTTGGGGAGATCCTCTCCGCCTGCGAGGGTGCCGATTGCATCGTCACCGTCTGCCCGATGTGCCATATGAACCTGGACGCTTACCAGGACAAAGCCTCGCGCCTGCTGGGTCGGAAGGTGCGGATCCCGGTGGTTCACCTGCCTCAACTTGTGGGTCTGGCCTTCGGGTTGCCGGAGGAAACCCTGGGCCTCAGGCGCCACGTTACTCCGGTGGAATTCACCACAAGAGTTTTATCCCGAAAGGAGTGAGCCCTATGGAGAAGCCCCGAATCGGCGTTTACATTTGCGAATGCGGCATTAACATCTCATCCATGGTGGATGTGAACGCCGTGGCGGAGATGGCAGCCAAACTCCCCGGCGTCGTCGTCGCCCGGGTCTACAAGTATATGTGCTCAAAGCCGGGCCAGCTCATGATCCAGGAAGACATCCGCAACCTGGGCCTCAACCGGATCGTGGTGGCTTCCTGCACCCCGAGGATGCACGAGCCAACCTTCCAGCAGGCCCTGGAAGCCGCTGGCCTCAACCCCTATTACCTTGAAATGGCCAACATCCGGGAGCATGTTTCCTGGACCACAAAGGATCGGGAGGAGGCCACCGAGAAGGCCAAGAGG
>DAOUBN010000336.1:0-7067 GCA_034432815.1 Anaerolineae bacterium
TGGCGGGATGAACTCCTCAGCCTCCCTGAGCCAGTCGGGCAATTCTTCCTCGGGATATTCTTCAACGGCCGGAGGCTTCGCCTCTTCCACCTCTGCTCCCGGTCCAGGCCCAATTTCCTCAGGCGCTTCAATGGTTAAAGGCGGCCACCCCTCTGCCCGGGCTTCCGGTCCAGGCCCGGCTTCTTCTTCCCCAAACGGAAGAGGGGCTTCCCGCTCAAGCGCTTCAAAGGCCACGGGGTGCTTCTCTTCCCCGGGGAGTTCCATCTCCTGGAGTTTTGCCCTCAGTTCCGAGAGGAAATCGGGGAGTTCCTCCTCCGGGATTTCGGAAATTACCTCCTCGGGGAAGACCGGGACATGGGGCAATTCTTCCGGGGGCTTCTCTTCAGGCGCAGGCGCCGGGGCGATCCTCAGGGAAGCACCGCACTTAGCGCACCTCTCGCTCCCCGGCGGGTTGATGGTCCCGCATATCTGGCACTTTATCCCCTCTTCGGGGACGAGGCGGGCCCCGCACTGATTGCAGAACCTGCTCCCCTCCCGGTTTGCCGTTCCGCAGTTAGGGCAGAAAATCATCCCGCCACCTCAATCGGCATATGGCCTGTCCATTCCAGTCAGCAACCTCAGGCCTGTGGCTAACGCTCCGAGGGCCACCCCTATCAGTATCCCCCTGACTCCGGCCATGGCCGGAACCGAAAGGATCCAGTCCCTGATGGCGCCGATGGGTCCTCCCAGGTCGCTCACCGCCGCCGCGTATCCCAGGAGCACCAGGGAGGCACTCACGAGCATGATGGTGGCCTCAGGGCTTCTCTTCCGGAAAGCCCTGTAGCCGGCCGAAAGGGCGAAGAAGGCCAGCAGGGCCATGATGGTCGCCTGGAGGGGATACTGGACGTAGCGGAAGAGCCAGCTGACCACCGCTCCGTGGGGGCCGGCCGGGTCCAGGAAGCCGAAGACCAGGACGGTCCACATCGCCAGGATCACCACGATGCTGTAGCCCCACCCTCTCTCCCGGCGGAAAACCCTTGAGAAATGGACCAGAAAGATGTTGATGAGGCCGGTTATCATGGCGAAAGCTGCCACTATGACCGCCCACTGCAGGAGAACCCTTCCCGCCAGGTCAAGGACCGGCTGGGTTACGAAGAAATCGGCCAGGACCGTCAGGCCTGCTATCGCGGCCACCAGGACAGGAAGAACTTTCTTCATATCACCCCCACCGTTTTGAGGATAACTCCCACTGTTATCCCCACTATCAGGATAAAGCGCATCACATCCTGAGCGATGACGCCGGCCAGGGCCTGGGGCTCTCCCGAAAGGTAAGCTCCGGCAGCGAAGACCTCTTCCCCGATCAGGCTGTGCTCTGTGGAGGAATAGACGAAGGGGAGGACGGCCGGGTCAATGGAGCCTGCGACCTGGTCAATTCCCTGGCTGCTGGCCATTTCGCTCAGGAGCAGGAATTCGTATCCGAAGGGGCCAATGGCCAGGTTCAGGATCGGCCTCTCGTTTTTGAGGACTTCGGCGGCGCCGGCGGCGTAAACGCCCTTTTCCGGAGCGATGAAATACATGCGCCCCCCGGTCGCTCCGGACTTCCTCCTGAAATCGTAGGCCGAAAGCATCGGGGCAGGGTGGGAGAAAGAGGATATGAGGGGAACGCCATATCGGCTCCCCTGCTTCTGGGCATATTCCAGGACGCTCAGGCCAGCCATTGTTTCGGCCGTGTCCTTCTCGCCAATGGAGCCGGTGCCTGGGGAAATGTGGAGGGGCTTGCCGCTCTCTATGGCTTTCTGGAAAACCCCCTTAAGGAAATCCAGGGCTGGCACTGGCCTCAGACTCGGCTTTCCCCTCAGCCTGACCTCAAGGAAAGCGATGTAAAGGAAAAGGGCAAAAGCGAGAAGGAAAGCGAGGCTTATTTCACTCATCGTTTTCTCCTTCCAGGAAGGCCAGGATTTCTTCCGGTTCGTTCAGGAGGCCGGCGATGGGCCTTATCCTGCCCGGGCCTATGAAGGGCTCCAGGAAGAAGAGGCTGCTGGCCAGGATGGGGCCTATGGGCCTTGTGAGCCTGAGGGCCAGGATGGCCGGCGCCTCAAGCCCCCATTCCCTTATTTTCCTGGCCACAAGTTCAGCAGAAAAGCCCCTCTCCGACATGAGCCTTTTCTCTCCTTTTCAGCGAGGAGCGGGCGAAAGGCGCCTGACAGGGCTCAAGAGTTTCCCCATAAGCAAGCGCCTCCTTATGGAACCCAGGGCCCTCTTCGCCCTGCTGGCCACCGTCTCCCCGAACACTTCCTCCCGGTCCTCCAGCAAACCCTGAAGGGAGGCAATGGCCTCTTTCCCGCCCACGCGGCCCAGAGCCAGAGCTGCCTCGGCCCGCACCTGAGGGTCCGGATCGCCAAGGAGGGCGATCAGAACCGGTTCAGCTCCGGGCGAGCCGAGCCTGCCCATGGCCCTGGCGGCGGCAGATCGCACAGCCGGGTGAGGGTCCTTCGCCAGCCCGATCAATCCGGGCAGAGCTTCTTCTTCCGGGAGGACACCCTTTCCCAGACCGAAGGCCACTGCCCGGCGCACGCCCCAGGCCTGGTCGTCAATTGCCTTCTTGAGGCAATCCAGAGCCTCTCTGGTCCCAAGGTTCGCAAGGGCTTCGGCCGCGCTCCAGCGCACCAGCTCGTTCCTGCTCCTGAGAGCCCTGCTGAGCCCCTCCAGAGCCCCTGGATACCCGAGCCTGCCCAGGAGCTGCGCCGCTTCCGCCCTGATGGTCGCATCCCTGCGGTTCAGGAGGTCCAGCAAGAGCCTGAGGACCTCTTCCCCGCCGATGGAAAGGAGGGCTTCCCCCGCCTTCCACCGGACGAAGGGGTGTTCATCGCCCAGGGCTTCGGCCAGAGCCTGGAGCACCTCCGGCTCCGGAGGGGAACCGGCCAGAGCTTCGGCCGCCTCCCACCTGGCCCTGGGGTCGGGCGACTCCTTCACAATCTGGACCAGGTTTTTCCGGTCCGGGACCTTTCTCCTGAAGAGTCTGGCGAATTTCCCCAGGGGTTTCACCCTTCAGGAACCTCCCCAAGGGCTTTCTGGAAAGCCTCGTAGGCCTCGTCCCCGAAGAGCACGAAGACCACTTTCTCCAGGCTGCTCCCCTTCGCCAGGTGCTCCCGGACCGTCCGCACCATTATTTCAGCCGCTTCTTTTAAGGGGAAACCTCCGACCCCCGTCCCGAGAGCCGGGAAGGCTATGCTTTTCAGGCCGAGCTTCTCGGCCAGAAGCAGGCTGTTGAGGGTCGCGCTCCGGATGGATTCGGAGGAAGGGGGTATCATCCGGCCCTGATCGTCGTAGCCCATGGCGGCGGCGTGGATAACGTAGCGGGCTTTGAGGCGGCCGGCTCCCGTAGCTACCGCCTCCCCGACCTTTATCGGGCCTTTGGAGATGGCTTCCCGCTCAATCTCCTCCCCGCCGGCCCGCTTTATAGCTCCGGCCACCCCTCCCCCCATCCAGAGCCTGTTGTTGGCCGCATTTACTATGGCATCGGCTTTAACAGCCGTTATATCCCCCTTGAGGATGACGATCTCGCTCATGGCTTAAATCACGTGTTTCTCTTCCACCGCTTCCTTCTCGGTGAACCGGTTGTAGCGGAACTCGGATATGTCAAAACTTACAGCCCGCCCTTCGGTGATCAGTTCCGACATTACCAGGCCGGTGGCGGGGGAGAGCATGAAGCCGTGGCCGCTGAACCCCACGGCGCAGTAGAAGCCCTCAATCCCCGGGATCGTGTCAATGATGGGCTGGTTGTCCGGGGTGACCTCGTAGAGGCCGGCCCAGCCCCTCATGATCCGGGCTTTCTCCAGGATGGGGATGCGCTTTACCCCGTGCTCCACCACCTTCTCCATGAAACTCCAGTCCACATTCATGTTGAAGCTGGGAGGCTCGGTCAGATCGCTCATCCCCATGAGGAGGCCTGGCCCCTCCTTGCGCATATACCAGTGATACTTGAAGTCAATGGTCATGGGCCAGGTGGGGGGGATGTCGGGGAAAGCATCGGTGATGAAGACCTGGCGCCGGTAGGGGTCAACAGGTATATCCACCCCGATCATCTTGCCGATGAGGCGGGCGTAGGGGCCGGCCGTGTTCACCACCACCGGAGTTTCTATGTAGCCCTTCGTGGTCTGGACCCCTCTGACTTTCCCCCCTTCAACCTTTATCCCCACGACCTCGGTCTCAAGCTCTATCCGGACGCCGAGGTTGCGGGCCTGTTTGGCGTAGCCGTTGGCGACGGAGTAAGGGTCGGCGTAGCCGTCGGTAGGGCAGAAGGTGGCGGCCAGGACATCTTCGGTGTTTATGTAGGGCCAGCGCTTGCGCACTTCATCGGGGCCAAGCCATTCCACCTCCAGGCCAAGGCTCCTCTGGAGGCTGTAGCTCTGGCGGAAGAGCTCCACATCTTCGGGGTCAGTCAGGAGGAAGAGGTAGCCGACCTGGTTGAAGCCTATGTCCTCGCCCATCTCCTCCTTGAACCTCTCAAATTTCTTCACGCTATACATGGCCATCCTGATGTTAACTTCGGTGGAAAACTGCTGGCGTATCCCTCCGGCGGAAAGGCCTGTTGAGCCTGCGGCTATGAATTTTTCCTTCTCCACAACCAGGATGTCCTTGACTCCTTTGAGGGCGAGGTGGTAGGCGGTGCTGAGGCCGTTGACTCCTGCTCCTATTATGACCACGTTAGCCTTCGGGGGAACCATAGGCAAGCCTCCGGCTAAAGGTTTACTCCATTTTATCCTGATGGGGGTAAGATGTCAATTTTCTCCGCTTTTCTGGCTCAGTAAGCCCTTTTCCTCCAGCAGTTCCATAAGCCTTGCGGCTCTGTTGTAGCCTATCCTGAGCTTCCTCTGGAGGAACGAGATGGAAACCTTGCCGTGTTCCTGAACAAGCCTTATGGCTTCATCCAGAAGGTCGTCCTCTTCCGGGGATGGCTTCTGGGAGGGGAAGCCGGGCATGGGAAGTGGTTCCTGGTGAACTCTTGGGAAGAGGGGTTCGCTGGGCCCCTGCGCCTTCCAGAAGTCTACCAGGCGCTTTATCTCCCTTTCCGATACGAAGCAGCCCTGGATGCGGATCAGCCGGGTGGAATCGGGAGGCATGAAGAGCATATCACCCCTGCCCAGGAGGTCCTCGGCCCCCGCCGCATCCAGGACCACCCTTGAGTCCACCTGGCTGGTCACGGCGAAGCTTATGCGGGCGGGGAAGTTGGCCTTGATGAGACCCGTGATGACGTCAACGCTCGGCCTCTGGGTGGCGATCACCAGATGGATCCCTGTGGCCCTTGCCATCTGGGCCAGGCGGGTTATCATCCCCTCCACTTCTTCCTGGGCCATGAGCATGAGGTCCGCCAGTTCATCCACGATGACCACAAGGTATGGGATTATCTCCTGGCCTCTGGAAGCTGCAGCCTGGTTGTATTCCTCTATGTTCCGGGCCCCCTCCTGGGCGAAAAGCCTGAACCGCCTGTTCATCTCGGCGAGAGTCCAGCGGAAGGCCTCAATGGCCCTCTCAACCTCGGTCACCACAGGGATGGCCAAGTGGGGGAGGCCATTGAAGTGAACCAGCTCAACCCGTTTGGGGTCCACCAGGATAAGCCGCAGGGTTTCGGGGGTGTTGATGCAGGTGAGGCAGGTTACCATTGAATTTATGCACATGCTCTTTCCCGAACCAGTGGCTCCGGCGATGAGGAGGTGGGGCATCATGGCCAGGTCAGCCACCACGGGGCGGCCAGAGACATCGCGCCCGAGAGCTATCTTGAGCCTGGACTCCCTTCGGCGGAACTCCTCCGATTCCATCACCCCTCTGAGGGAGACGAGGGAGAACTCGGTATTGGGGACTTCAATCCCCACGTAAGAGTGGCCTGGGACGGGCGCCTCAATGCGGATGGGCGCGGCCGAGAGGGCCAGGGCCAGGTCATTTGCCAGGGCTTTTATCCTTGAGACCTTGACTTTAACCCTGATGGGGCGGCCGTCGGGCCCCTTCTTCTCCACGAAACCCGGCTCAACCCCGAACTGGGTAACAGTGGGGCCGCGGTTCACCTCCACAACCCTGGCCGGTATCCCGAAGCCCGCCAGGGTCTCCTCAATTATTCGGACTTTGCGCCGGATTTCGGCCTCTTCAATTTCTTTCTCGGTGTAATCTTCCAGGATCTCCTGGATCGCAGGGAGCTGCCAGCGCTGCTTCACTCCTATAATCTTTGGGGGGAGGTAGACAGCCTCTCCCGGCCTCTGAGGGGGAGGCGGAGCCGCTTTTGGCCTCCTCATCCTCCAGAACCTCACCGTTTCCCGGCTCTTTGCGATGGTAGCGCGCAGGAGTTCAAGAACTCTGGCCGGCGGGAGGCCAAGGGCTAAGAAGAGCGAGGCCAGGAGAAGGAGGGAGAGGAAAAAGCTTGCGCCGGCAGGCCCAAAGGCCGCCCTCATCGCCTCCATTATTACCAGGCCCAGGAACCCCCCTCCCTTTCCCTGGCTCGCCAGTCCTCTTGGATCCTGAGAGGCGAACAGGGAATGGACGGTTGCCAGGAAGAGAAGGAAGAAGGCCCAGCCAGCCGAAAGGCGCAGGGTTTCCCTGCCCGAGGCTTTTCCTGCTTTAAAGAGGAGGAGAAGGACTCCGGTTGCCCCAAAGAGGAAAGGGGAGAGGAACACCCCCCAGCCGAAAGCCAGGCGCAACAAATTAAGCCACTGCCCGGTGAGGGTGCCCTTCTGGGAGGGAAGCAGGCTGAAGAAAGTGAAAAGCCCCACCAGGATGAGGAAGCCGCCGATGACATCAAGGCGAATTATTTTAGCCTGTTCCTTTCGCTTTTTAGCCATCAAGTCCCCCTTTTCATTATAAGCCCGCACAAACGAGAAAGCAAGCCCCTGCAGAGCACCTTCCCGGGGGGATGCGGGGGGTGTCCCCCCGCCCCTTCTTCTCTTCCCCCACCCCCGGTTGCTCCGGCTAAGCCTTGCTTCAGGATCCCCCTCATGGCCGGGTTTCAGGAGATGCCAGCTCGCCCCCAATTTTGTTTTTGTGGGGGACACCCCCACTTCCCCCGTCAGGGGGATTTCATCCCCCTGCACCCCCTTTCA
>DAOUBN010000337.1:0-2824 GCA_034432815.1 Anaerolineae bacterium
TCGGCTACGATATGGTCGGAGAAGAAGGCGAGGAACCCCCCATCGTCCTCAACCTCACCGGCCACCACCTGGAGATGCTCATAGGAAGGAACGGCGATATCCTCCCCGCCATCCAGCTTCTGACCAGAGCTATGGTCAGCAAGAAGCTGGGTCACCAGAGTGAGGATGGGGAGAACCAGGTAAGCCGGCATGTCGGGCCAGTGCCAGGCCGAAGGAGGCCAGAGCCAGCTCAGCCCCACGGGTTTGGCGAGGCTCGGGATGAAGAAGAAGCCTTCGGCCAGGACGCCTTCCTGGGCCATCTGGTAGAGGGCCTGATACAGCCCGATCCATATCGGGAGCTGGACGAGGCTCGGAAGGCAGCCGGCCAGAGGGTTGACTTTGGCTTCCTGGTATAGCTTCATCTGCTCCTGGGCCAGCTTCTCCCGGTCCTTTGCATATTTCTTCTGAAGCTCCTGGAGCCTGGGCTGAAGTTCCTGGAGGGCCTTCGCCGCGCGCATCTGCTGGATGTTGAGGGGCAGGGTCAGGAGCTTGATTATGAGGGTGAAGATGATTATGCCGAAGCCGAAGGGGTAAGGTATGCCTGCCGAAGCTATAGCATGGCTGAGGAAGGTTATGCTTTCCCTTATAGGTGTTACCACAATCAGGTCCCACATTTTCCTCTTCTCCTATGGCACGGGGTCATATCCGCCCGGATTCCAGGGGTGGCAGCGGCTTATGCGCTTTATCCCCAGCCACCCGCCTTTAAGGAGGCCGTAGCGGGATATTGCCTGGTAAGTGTATTCCGAGCAGGAAGGGTAGAAACGGCAGGTTGGAGGAAATAGCGGTGAGATGACCTTCTGATAAAAGCGAATAAGAAGGAGGACAATGGTCTTCACTCCCCTTCCTCCTGCCACAGGTTTGCCTTTCTGAGGACTTCCCTTACGGCTTTCTGGGCTTCCTGGAGGGAGGCTTCAGCCAGGCCTGTCCTGGCAATGAAGAGGAGATCCCAGCCCTTCTTTATGTGGTGCTGGCTCAACCTGACGGCTTCCCTGAGGAGCCTGCGGGCCCGGTTGCGGCGCACTATCTTGCCTATCTTGCGGCTTGATGAGAAAGCCACCCGCACCTTCCCGGGCTCCCCTGGCAAGCCCAGAAGCACCACATACGGATTGCTCCAGGCCTCCCCTTCGCGCCTCAGCTCCTCTATCCGCTTGGGATCCTTGAGGCGGAGATGCCAGAGTTTGAACCTCATCAATCAACGGTGAGGCGCCATCGCCCTTTGAGACGCCTGGCCTTAAGGACCTTCCTCCCCCCTTTCGTCCTCATCCGGGCCAGGAATCCATGCACTCTGAAGCGGTGCCGAACTTTGGGCTGGTAGGTCCTCTTGGGCATTGCTTCTCCTCACCTCCCTCATCCCTGAATGTGCCGGTTAAGGGCTTCCATTATCCTGGCTTTAGGCATGTAACCTATCAGCTTTTCAACGGGTTTTCCGTCCTTGAACAGGATAAGGGTCGGGATGCTCATTATGCCGTAGGAAACCGCCACCGATGGGTTTAGGTCCACATTAACCTTCACCACCTTCAATTTGCCGGCCAGTTCTCTGGCTATCTCCTCCACTACAGGCGCCAGCATCCGGCATGGGCCACACCATTCGGCCCAGAAATCCACCAGGACCGGGACTTTCTCCTCCAGAACTTCCTGGTTAAAGGCTTCGGCGTTCACCTCTATAGGGCTGGCCAATTCTACCACCTCCTGAGGAAGAGTTTGAGAGTCCGCATGAGCTTTTCCCTGTCCAGATCGCTAACGCATTGTTCAATATACTCGTCCACGAGGTCCAGCGCTATGCTTTCCAGGGCGGCTCTGGTGGCCATGAGCTGGGTCAGGATCTCGCTGCACTCCCGGCCCTGTTCAATCATCTCCCTTACGCCTCTGAGCTGGCCTTCCACCCTGGCGATTTTATTGAGGATCTTTTCCATCTCTTGCCTTCTCCAGGGCTTCCCTTAGGGAAGGGGGTATCGGGATTGGTTTCCGGTCTCCCTTCATGTTAACGAAGACCTGGACCGTCCGGCCCTGGGCCAGGAGCTGGCCTGTCTCGCCGTTGAGGACCTCGTAGGCCAGGACGAAGCTGGAATTCCTGACTTCCTCCACCCATGTCCTTATCCTTATGAGATCGTCAAAACGGGCCGGGGCCAGGTAGCGGCAGGAAGCTTCGGCTATGACGAAGCCAATGCCCGCTTTTTCCGCCTCGGCGTAACTGAAACCCAGGGACCTGAGGAAATTGACCCTGGCGACCTCAAACCAGACAAAGTAATTGGCATAATAGACAACGCCCTGTGCATCTGTTTCGGCGAACCTTACCCTGAGTTCTACCTCCCCAACCATATTCCTTCAACTTCTTCGGCAGGATTACCCTCAAATTATAGCTTAATGGCCTGTATAAGGCAAACCACTGGAGTAAGTGCGCCAGGGCTTTTCAAGGCCTTTCAATTTATTTTCCCCGGGGGACATCCCTTGCAGTTCTGGGGGCGGGCTCTGTCCCTTCCACCCCCATGAAACAGGGGGCGCAAGGGGGCGGAGTCCTCCCACGTTTTCTTTTTCCCCACCCTCGTGGGCTCAGGGTTTGCCAGGGTTCAGGGTCCCCCTCGTGGGCTGGTGGCAATAGTTGCCTTCTCGCTCCTTAATTTGTTTTCGTGGGGGGACACCCCCCAGACCCCCCGGGAGGGGGCTTCGCCCCCTCCACCCCCGTGAAAGCAAAACCAGGGGGTGCAGGGGGACAGAGTCCCCCTGCCGGGGGAAGTGGGGGGTGTCCCCACACAAAAACTAAATTGGGGGCGAGCTGGCACCTCCT
>DAOUBN010000338.1:0-10643 GCA_034432815.1 Anaerolineae bacterium
CGAGTGGGATCCCTAACCCCGGCAAACCCTGAGCCAGCGAGGGTGGGGAAAAACCGGGGGTGGAGGGGGCAAAGCCCCCTCCCGGGGGGTCTGGGGGGTGTCCCCCCAGAGAAATCAATCAAAGGGGCGAGAAGGCAACTCCCGGAACCCGGCCACGAGTGGGATCCCTAACCCCGGCAAACCCTGAGCCAGCGAGGGCGGGGAAAAAACCAGGGGATGCAGGCGGCAAAGCCCTCATTCCCCCTCGCCGGGATGCATGAGAGCGTTGAAAAGCCCTGAGCTTTCAGGAGGGAGGCTGCCCGATGGATACCGTGATTAAAGGTGGCATTGTGGTTACCGCTTCGGATACCTTTGAAGCGGACATAGGCATAGAAAGAGGCAAGATTGTGGCCATAGGGAAAGGCCTTGAAGCACCCCTCAAAATTGAAGCGCGCGGGTGCTACGTTTTCCCCGGCTTCATAGATGTGCACGTCCACCTCCAGATGCCCATTGGCGACATCGTCTCCGCTGATGATTTCTTCACTGGCACGGTGGCTGCAGCCTGCGGGGGCACCACCACAATCCTGGACTTTGCCGAAGCCCACGGCTCTCAAACTTTATCCCAGGCAGTGGAGGAACGCCGCCGCCAGGCCGATGGCCAGGTGGTGATTGACTACAGCCTGCACCTCACCGGCAACCGGGACGACGATGAATTCCTTGAGGAGCTGGCCGAACTGGCCCAACAGGGCTATACCTCCCTCAAGCTCTACACCACATACCCGGGGCTGATGGTGGAGGACAGGCAGATCCTCAGGCTCCTGGAAAAGTGCCGGGAATCGGGAATCCTCCCTATCGTCCACGCTGAGAACCACCATATAATTGAGCACATGAAGGCCAGACTGCTTCAGGAGGGCAAAACCTCCCCTCGCTACCATCCGGTGAGCCGTCCATGCCTGGCTGAGGCTGAAGCGGCCCAGAGGGTCATGGCCCTTGCGGCCGTCGCCGGCTCGCCCGTATACTTTGTCCACCTGAGCTGCGCCGAGACCCTGGAAGCAGTCCGGCAGGCCCGGAAGAGGGGCCAGGAAATCTACGTTGAAGTCACCCCTCATCATCTCCTCCTCACCGATGAAAAATACCTGAGGCCAGGCCTGGAAGGGGCCATGTTCGTCCTCTCCCCGCCCCTGAGGGACAAAAGCCACCTTGACCCCCTGTGGAAAGCCCTCGGGAACGGTGAGATCCAGACGGTAGCCACGGACCACTGTCCCTGGACCCGTGCCCAGAAAGAGCGGGGGCTGGAAAACTTCACCCTCATCCCTAACGGGGCCCCGGGGATAGAAACCCGGATCCCCCTCCTTTTCACCTACGGGGTAAGGGCCGGGAGACTGACCCTGAACCGCTTCGTGGAAGTTTGCTCAACGATGCCTGCCAGGCTCTTCGGCCTTTACCCCCGCAAGGGGGCAATAGCCCCTGGCTCCGATGCCGACATCGTCGTCTTTGACCCGGAAAAAGAGGTAACCTTATCCTGGCAGAGCCTGCATCAGAACGTGGACCACTGCCCATACGAGGGCTGGAAAGTCAAAGGCTACCCGAGAGTTGTCCTCTCGCGCGGCGAAGTGATTGTGGAAGATGGCAGGTTCCTGGGGGATAAAGGGCGTGGCCTTTTCCTCCCGCGAGCAAGGGTTGCAGGGTGACGTATCCTCCATGCTGGGAGTTCTGGAGGATTCCCCCAAAACCGGGGGTGCAGGGAGGCGAAGCACCATCCCGGGGCTGCGGGGGTTTCCCCCAGGAAAACGAAATCCATAGGGGTGAAGGGGGTGAAGCCCCCTCCCAGGGGGTCTGGGGGGTGTCCCCCAAAGGGGGTGCAGGGGGGCGAAGCCCCCATGCCAGGGGGTTGCGGGGGGGGTCCCCCCGACCTTTCCCCCCTTCCCCAGTCAGGGGGACTGAGGCCCCCTGCACTCCATTTTATTGAAAAGCGCAGCCGGAATTGCCTTTTCTCCCTCCCTGGGCTATAATTTTAACCGGAAAGCTTCCCTGAGGAGGAAAGGGATGTCCGGTCACTCCAAGTGGGCCAATATAAAATACCGCAAGGCGACCCAGGACGCCAAAAGGGGCCAGCTCTTCACCAAACTGGGAAGGGAGATCGAAATAGCTGCCCGTGAGGGGGGTCCCGACCCCGAGACCAATTTCAAGCTGCGCCTGGCAATTGAAAGGGCCAAGAAAGCCAACATGCCCAAGGAGAACATTGAGAGGGCCATAAGGAGAGGAGCAGGCCTGGAAAAGGGCTACACCCTTGAGGAATTCGTCCTGGAGGGTTACGGCCCCCATGGCGTGGCAATGATGGTCCACGTCCTCACCGATAACCGGAACAGGGCTGTGGCCGAGGTCCGCCGGATTTTCACCAGGCATGGGGGGAACCTCGGGGAAAGCGGGTGCGTATCCTGGCTCTTTGAGCCCAAAGGCTACATAACCGTCTCCACCAACGACTCAGACCCCGAGGAGATAGCCATGCTGGCCATTGACGCCGGCGCTGAAGACGTCCAGGTCGGGGATGATGTGGTGGAAATTTACACGAAAGTGGAAGATTTCCAGTGGGTCAAGGAATCCCTGGAAAAGCGTGGGCTAAAGATAGAAACCGCCCAGATCTCCATGATCCCCAAGAGCAGGGTGACCCTTGACGAGAAAGGGACTTTCCAGAACATGAACCTGATAGAAGCCCTTGAGGAACTGGACGATGTGACCCAGGTTTACACCAACCTGGAGCTTACGGTGGAGATGGTGGACAAGTTTGTGGCGGGGCAGGCGGCGTGAGAGTCTTAGGGATTGACCCCGGGCTGGCCCTGACCGGCTACGGCCTTGTGGAAGGGGACGGCTCCCTCAGCCTTCTGGAGATGGGAAGCATAACGACGCCCTCAACTCTGCCTTTGCCCGAAAGGCTCAGGATCCTCTACCAGGACCTTTCCGCCTTGCTCCAGAGGCTGCGGCCAGACGCAGTAGCGGTGGAAGAACTCTTCTTCGGAAAAAACATCCGCACCGCCATCGCCGTGGGGCAG
This sequence comes from Anaerolineae bacterium, assembly GCA_034432815.1. Classification (GTDB taxonomy): domain Bacteria; phylum Chloroflexota; class Anaerolineae; order SpSt-600; family SpSt-600; genus SpSt-600. The sequence goes on from DAOUBN010000338.1 coordinate 3,030, forward strand.
GCCAGGGGTGTAGCCATCCTGGCAGTGGCGCAGGCCGGAATCCCCATCCACGAATACACCCCCCTTCAGGTGAAAGAGGCCCTGACCGGATACGGCCGGGCCGATAAGCAGCAGATCCAGAGGATGGTCTGCTTCCTGCTGGGCCTCCCATCGCCCCCACAGCCCGACGATGTGGCCGATGCCATAGCGGTGGCAATATGCCACCTGCACCACCGCAAGTTGATGGCTCTGGTGTGAGGCAGGTATGATCTCCAGCATCCGGGGGATTGTGGAAAAAACGGGCAAAAACTTCCTCATAGTGAGAGTCGGGGATGTGAGCCTCAAAGTGCTGGTCCCAGCTTACCTCCTTGACGAGAGCGTCCAGCCCGGCGATCCCATCACCCTCTTCACCTGTCTCTATTTCAAGGAAGAGGAGCTTTCCCTCTACGGCTTCGCCAGCGAGGAGGAGAGGGACTTCTTTGAGCTCCTTATGACCGCTCCCGGGGTTGGGCCCAGGGTGGCCCTTTCCCTCTTATCCCACCTTTCCCCGGCCGCGTTGAGGGAGGCCATCGCCCTTGAGCAGGAAAGCGTTCTGACCAGGGTTCCAGGCGTTGGGCCGAAAACGGCCAGGGGGATAATCTTCCACCTGAAGGACAAGGTCAAAGAAGAGATGCCGGCGCCAGTTCCCTCGGCCATAACCAGAGCCGATGAGGAAGTTATTGCGGCTCTCGTTTCCCTCGGCTACAGCCTTGTGGAAGCCCAGCGGGCCGTCCAGTCTGTCCCGAGAGATGTCACCCAGGTTGAGGAACGCCTGAGGCTTGCCCTGGCCTACTTCGCCTCCAGAGGTTGAAGCCATGCCCCTGCTTTCTGCCCTCGTCGCTGTCGCCAGCTGGTCCGCCCTTGTCCTCCTGATCAACCTCTACTGGCCCTCTCCCTTTTCCTTTCAGCTCTTCCTCTTTTTACTCTTCATGGCCGTTTTCTCCACTGTCACCCCGTTTTATTACTTCCTGGGCATAAAATTCCCCTCCCTCCAGAGGAGGCGAGGCCTCTGGCCACCGGCAAGGAGGGGTTTCCTGACCGCCTTTCTCCTTCTGACCTTTGCCCTCCTGAGGGCCCTGATGGCCCTGACGGCAGTGGTGGCAGTTCTCCTTGCGGGCGCGCTCCTGATCCTGGAGCTTTACTTTTCAATTTTTGTGGACTAAACCCACGAGGAGGAAGGGACCATGAAAATGGACAAAATCGCCCAGATGATGGAAAAGGTCGGCATTCCCGGCCGGGATGCCTACGATCTTCCCACCAGCACCAAGCGCTTCCCCGACGGGGCCTGGTATCGGATGGAGATCTCAGGAGTTGAGCGGCCTCAGGTCCTGGAAGCCCTGGTGGATGAGGCCCAGAAGCGCAATATCCCGATCCACCGCCTCATTTCCACCGTCATGGGAGCCACCCTGCTGGACAGGCAGGAACTGCGGACTTTCGCCCGCCTCGCTGCCGAGGCCAGGATGGAGGTCATAATAACTCCAGGGCCCCGTTCGGGCTGGGATGTGGGGCGGCAGCTGGCGACGCCGGAGGGGGCCTTCTCGGGCCTCCGCTACAGGGGCTCCGATCAGCTCCGCTACGTCCTGGCCGATATCATGCGCTGCATTGAGATCGGTTTCAGGGGTTTCCTGGTGGTGGATGAGGGGCTCCTCTGGCTCCTCAATGAGCTCAAGAAGACGGGCGACATCCCCCAGGATGTGACCTTCAAGGTCAGCATCTTCGCCGGGCACGCCTCGGCGGCTGGCGGCAAAGTCCTGCAAATGCTGGGAGCCGGCACCTTCAACCCCCTCGGCGACCTTTCCCTCCCCCAGCTGGCATCCATCCGCAAGGCAATAGATATCCCGATGGACCTGCACATTTACCTTTCTGATTCTTTCGGGGGGTTCAACCGCTTCTACGATGGGCCAGAGATGGCAAGGGTGTGCGCTCCTTGCTACTTCAAGATAGAGCCCGGGACAACTCTGGCCGCGGGGCCCGGGGCGTGGTATAAGCCGTGGACCAGCACGGAATTCCTGGCCCAGATGGCCCGTGAGAAGGTCAAATATGCCCAGATAATCCACGAAATAATCCAGGAGAACTTCCCCGAAGCCAGGCTCTCGGACTGGGGTCCTTCGGACCTGGCCATCCCTAAAGTCTAATGAAGGGGGCTGGGGCGCATCTTCCAGCCCCCTCTAAAGGGGTTACTCTGTCCTTCACCCCGCGCAAAAGGGGGCGAAGATGTGCACCCTTACCCTCCCCCATAAGGGCACATTTTATCCAGTTCGGCAGCCAGGGCATCGGGCTCAACGAACACGCGCCGGTCGGTCAGGGGGTGGTGAGTGGGGCCGAGCTGACAGTAGACGCAATCAAAAGAGCAGGTTTTGCCCCTGGTGGATAGGGGATCAACTCTCAGAGAACGCCCAAGCCTCCAGGACAGCACGGGGCCATAGATTATGCTCATCTTCGCCTCCACATTACCGGAAGTTAAACTGCGAGCCCGCTCCCGCGAGAACGCAGCTGTCGCCGTATTCCCGCTTGAAAGCAGCCCTGGCCCGGTCGCCGCTGCAAGGGCAGGGGGCCACCCTTTCCACCCCCAGGCGAGGGAGCCAGAGACTTGCCAACAAGGGCCAGAGCCGCTCCCACCAGCGGCGGGACTCCAGAACCCTGAGGGGGCGAGGCCGGGACAGGTCTCGCCCCTATCCCTTCGGGCGCCCCGGCTTTTTTGCTTGCTTCCGGAACCTCTGGCGGGACTATCCTGGTGGCTACGAGCTCCGCCGTCAGGGTGAGGGCTCCTGCAGGACCTTCCTCAGTGTGAGCTTCCCCCCTGGGCCTGAAAAGACCCCGCCGGCGAATCGGCGATCACCCTTTCCGGGTTCTGGACGAAATCTCCTCCTGGGAGTTGAGAAGAGCCCTGAGAAATTCAGCGAGCTCCCTGATAGTCTACATCCAGGCCTTCAATGCCTCTGCCCCGGCAGGAGTTATCGTGTAGACTTTCCTGGGGAGCTCGGCCTCGCCCATATCTCAGCGGGATTCCACATTTGCATATCGCAAATATATTGCAACCGCAAACCCTTTCCCTGCCAGGAGGACCGGGTAAATGCGCCAGGACTTCCCGGGCATGAAAGAATGAAAAGGAGGTGCAGGGAAACCCTGTCCCCCGATAAAGGGGGTGAAGTCTTCACCTCCCAACCCCCGTTTTCCCCATCCCTCGCCCGGATGTGTGAGAGCGTTGAAAAGCCTGGGCACTTTTGGTTCCAGGCCTGTTTTCTGATATAATGCCCTCCGATTGTCGGAGGAGGATAAAATGCAGGATTTCTTAATCCCCTTTGCGACCATAGGCCTGGCCGAAATGGGGGATAAAACGCAGCTTGCTCTCTTCTGCCTCGCCTCCAGGACGAGGCGGCGCCTGGCTTTACTGCTGGGAGCCATTCTCGCTTTCGCCGTCAACGATGGCATTGCTATACTCATCGGCGGGCTTGCCTCAAAGTTCATCCCCTTAATTTATGTGAAAATCCTTGCCGGCGCTATCTTCCTGGGGTTCGGCCTCCTGACTCTCTTCAGAGCCCCGGAAGAGGAAGTGGAGTGCGAAATCAGGCAACCTTTCCTGACCTCATTCACGATGATCCTCGTCTCGGAGATGGGCGATAAAACCCAGGTTGCAACGGCCCTGTTCGCCACCTCATACAACCCGTTGCTGGTGCTCCTGGGGGTGGTCAGCGTGCTCGGGCTCCTTTCGGCAGCGGCCATCTACCTGGGGCAATCCCTATTCGCCAGGATTGACCCCCGGAAACGGGCTTTCCTGGCTGGCTCGCTCTTCATCCTGATCGGGTTGTGGCAGTTCGCCCAGATCCTGCACGAAGGCTGGAGGTAAGGAGATGAAAATCATTGAGGTTCAGTCCCGCTCAAGGGAAGAGCTTGTGGATATCACGGGAGAAGTGCAGAAGGTTGTGGCCGAAAGCGGGGTCAGGGAGGGAATCTGCTACCTCTTTGTCCCTCACACCACAGCCGGCATCACCATCAATGAGACCTGGGACCCCTCGGTGAGGAAGGACATCGTTGAAATCCTGCGGAAAGTGGCTCCCCCTGGGGCCTTTTACCACCACACCGAAGGAAACGCCGACGCTCACATCAAGACAGCTGTGGTCGGGAACAGCGCTTTCGTATTTGTTTCCGGCGGGAAGCTTGCCCTGGGGACGTGGCAAGGCATTTACCTGGCGGAATTTGACGGCCCCCGCACCCGCCGCGTCCTGGTCCACGTGGAAGCCTTTTAAGCTTCCCTTTCCACCACTACCCTCACCGTGGCCACAAGGCCAGGCATGAGCCTTACGGGAACGCTGTAAATGCCGAGCTGCTTTATCGGCTCCTCAAGCTCTATCTTGTGCTTGTCAAAAGGCCTGCCCAGCTCCTTCTCCAGGGCCAGAGCGATGTCGGCCGTGGTTATGGAGCCGAAAAGCTTGTCCTTCTCCCCGGCTTTAACCCTGAAGGTGAGGGTCATTCCGGAGAGGGCCTCGGCCAGGGCCTGCATGTCCTCGGCCAGGCGCTTCATCTTCTCTTCCCGGACTTTCTTCTGGTATTCGGCCCTGCTGAGGTTCTCAGGCGTGGCCGGGACAGCCATGCCCCTCGGGATCAGGTAATTGCGGGCGTAGCCGTCGGCCACTTCTTTAACCTCACCGGCTTTGCCCAGGCCTTTGACGTTCTCCAGGAGCAAGACCTTCACTTTTCCCCTCCCAGGAAGCAGAGTATGCCTTCTTCCAGCCCTCTGGCCACGATTTCCGGATGGCCCTCCAGTAGCCAGCGGTCGCCCCCCATGAAGCCCACCTCCACGATAGCCGCCGGGATAGAAGGGTCAATCTCCCGGAAAAGGTGGTATTCTTCCATATCGGGGGTGATGGTATCCGGGTCAAAGGGCAGCCCGCTCACCCTCCCGTAACTTTCCCGAAGGCAGGCTTCCAGCCTCTCTCCCCCTTCCCCCCCGGGCCACCAGCTTGAAGCCGCTTTTGCCTTCAATGCAGGAATCGGAATGGATGGAAAGGAAGAGGGCGGGCCTCATGAGCTTAACCCTTGAGGAAAATTCCGGTAGCAATTGCACTTCATACCCTTTCCCCCTCAGGCTTTCGGCCAGTATGCTGGCTATTCTGAAATTCACTGCCCTCTCCTCAAGCCCATCGGGGCAGACAGCCCCGGGATCGCTCCCCCAGTGGCCCGGGATGACCACGAGGATCGCCTTCGGGGCTCTGATGAGGGCCGCGAAAGCTGCGATCGCAACCCCCAGGGTGAAAATTGCAAGGCCCCAGAAGGGCTTCTTCACGAAGGCGCTTCCCATCCGATAAGTTGCTGGAATGCCTTCACGTCCTGGCGTTTGATTATGTTCCTGGCGATGAGCTCTTCAATTCTGACCTGTTCCAGGGCAGGCCGTCGCCTCTGGCGGTAGCTTATCATGACCTCGCCGTAGCGTATTAGCTCCTTCATTATGTTGATGCTGACCTCAAGGCGTTCCTGCTCGGACAGCCTGATGCTCACGGGCTGAGGGGGTCGCCTGAGGTAGCGCCAGTGATTCAGGAAAGGCTCTGAGGCCGGAGCTATGCTTATCCCCAGGTAGATGGGCATATCGGCCAGGGGGATGAGGGAGGGGAAGAACCTCTCAAGAAGGGCTATGTAGCTGCGGAGGAGGACAATGACTTTGGTCCCCCGGGAGACGGGCATGACCCAGAAGTTATCGGCCAGGCGGATGCGGTTTCTGGCCCCCACAAGCCGGCATATCTCAAGTTCCAGCTCTTTGAGGAAGCTCTGCAGGTCAATTATGAAGTCTTTGATTATAACCGGCCACCGGAGGGAGGTTTTGAGGTGGAAGCGCTGGCTTGCCTCCCATATGCCGGGATTGACCTTGTCCAGATAGTTGCTGAAGAGGGTGAGGATGGCATGCTGCCAGAACCTGGGCTCAAAGAAACAGTATAGCCAGAGGAGGTGGCCGTCAGATAGCCAGGGAGCCTGGGCAATCAACTCCCCATTGCCCTCCCTTATCTCCAGGCAGACAGGGCAGAGCTCGCTGCTTGCGGCGGGCTCCCTGACCTCGCACACCGGGCACAGCGTTGCACCCCTTGGCCTTCTCCGGATGTCTGGAGGGTGCTTCTCTTCCTGATACCAGGTCGGACCCTGGCCTTTCTCGGCTTTCTCCCTATCCAGCTGCCCTTCAATCCACCCCATTTCCCCACTTATCTTCTCCAGGGTCCTTTCCAATTCTTCCATCTCCTGGCGAAGGGCCTGGAGGCGGGAGGTCACGCTGGCGTAATTCTTTTCCGCTTCCCTCTTCAGCTTGCGGGTAGCATGGCGGGTCTTGGGGGAAGTGAGGCGCTTGAGCTCCTCATCCAGCCTTGCGATCTCCTTCTCCAGCTCTGCCGCGAGCTTTTCCTGAGCCCGAAGGTCCTCCTCAAGCCTGGCTTTCTTCTCCTCCTTCTCCTCCCTGAGGCGCCCGAGTTCCGCAGCCATGGCTTCAAGGAGGATTATCCTGAACTCTATGGCCTTGGACTGGCCGAGGGTGGCCAGGGGCTCCTCCTGGTAGCGGAGGGTTACCGGAAAGCCTTTTTCTGTGAAGAACTCGGCCACCCTCTCCAGGCCCTGGGCGTCCCTGCCCGGCATGAAAAGCCAGAAGTGGTTGAAGAAGCAGGCGATGAGATTGTTGGGGAAGGCCTCTTCAAGGGCAGCCACGGTCTCCTGAACCCTGCGGAAGACCTTCAGGTCATCGGGAACCCGGGGCCTCTGGTAGAAGTTGACCTGGCCCCAGATGAGCCTGCCGAACCATTTGCGCTCGGCTTCTTCGGGCGTGAAGGCTTCTTCCCCCTCAAGGGCGAGCCTCCAGGGGGATTCCAGTTCAGCGACTTTTTCCTCCAGCGCCCTGTAGAACCGGGAAGTGAGGTAGGAGTGGGAGAAAAGGGAGGCGATGTTGAAAGGGCTGTAATCCCAGTCGCTGCGGGCTTTCATGTAGGTGGAGAACTTCTCCCAGAAGCCCTGGCCCTTTTCCCATGAAAGGGCCATCTCAAGGGCTTCTTTCAGAGCGCTGCCGTTGCTTATGGGCGGTTTGAACTGGGAGAGGGAGGCGTGCTGGGGCTGCCATAATTTGTAAAGGGAAGGAGTTGGCTCCCCGGAAGGGGGGACGAGGGCTTCCTGAAAAGCAGAAGCCAGCCTCTGGGCAAGGTGCAGGAGGAAAAGCCTCTTCCGGAGCTGGGGGTCGGGCGGAGCTTCTCTGGGGAAATGGCCTCCGTAGAAGATGGCCTGGAGAGTGGGCGATTGCTCCTTCCCCTCCAGGCCGAGCTTTGAGAGGTCAAGGTTGGAAAGCAAACGTCCATTGCCATCTCTCAGGTTCAGTGGTTTGCCATCCCTGGTGGGAAATGAGCCCTTAGGGTTTACCAGCTTGGCCAGGTCGTGCATTTCCGGGAAGAAGGGGGAGCTCATATCCACCTCCGACCGTTGAATTGACGCTGATAAGCTTACCATACCGAGGCATCAATGTCAAAAAGCCCGGACCCGCTCTTCTTATCCCGCCCTCGTTTGCTGAGGGTTCGCTGGCGTTCAGGGGCCCCCTCGTGGCCGGGTTGAAAAATGGGGGTGGAGGGGGCAAGGCCC
>DAOUBN010000339.1:0-2517 GCA_034432815.1 Anaerolineae bacterium
GTCCCCGAAGCTTCGGCTCTGGTGGCGCTTCCGGCCGGCTCGCGCCTTGTGGCCGGTTCCCTTTCCTGGGAAACGGGAAGCGCGGAGGTCAGGGATGGATTCCTGCGCTGGAGAGGTCCCCTCCCCGCCGGCTCTTCATCAACTGTGTGGTGGGGGGTTGAAGCCCGCTCCAGCGAAGAGCGAACCCTTTATCAGGTGGCTTTCCTCAGGGGAGAAGGGGAAACGCCCCTGGAGCGCGCCGTCTGGCTGAAAATCCATCCGTGGACAATTTTCTTGCCCCTTGTCCAGAAGGCTTCCAAGTAGAGGCCGGAAACCAGATTAAGCCCCTGCGTTCCGCCGAACTTCTGCCCGGCGACCAGCGTATAATTTAGTGGAACCGCAACTTCAAGGAGTTACTGTGGAACTGATACGGCGCTGCCAGGCAGGAGACGAAGAGGCTTTCGCCGCCCTCTTTAACAAGTATAAAAACCTGGTTTACAGGACTGCTTACCTGATGCTGGACAGCCCGGAAGATGCCGAGGATGTGCTTCAGGAGGTTTTCCTCCAGGTATACAGGTCGCTGCCCAGCTTTGACCCTTCAAAGGGCTCTTTCACAACCTGGCTGTATCGCGCTACAGTGAACCACTGCCTGAGCAGGTTGCGCAGGCGCCGTTTTCTCACAGTGAGCCTGGAGAAAGTCCCTCCTTCAGCTCTGACCGGGAACTCATCACCTCAGGATCGGCTGGAAGAAGGGGAGGCAGTCCGGCAGGCGTTGACCAGGCTCAGCGAGAAATTGCGAGTGGTCGTGATCCTGCGCTATTACCTGGACCTTTCTTACGCGGAGATCGCTCAGATCCTGGACATCCCGGTGGGCACCGTCAAATCGCGGCTTGACCTGGCCCTCAGAACTCTGCGCAGGGAATTGAGGGCAGTGCCGGGAGCTTTTCCTGCAGAGGAGATGGGGAAATGAAATGTCGGGAAGTGAACAGGTTGCTTGTCGCTTATCTGGACAATGAAGTGACCCCTTCCGAACGGGCACTTATCCAGGCACACCTGGCTGAATGCGAGCGATGCCGCGAGGAGCTTGCTGCTCTGCTGGGGCTGCGGAGCCGTGTGAGCCAGTTCCTCAAACTCCAGGCTGCTCAGGCAACCCCTTCTCCTCAGGCCTGGAGCCGCCTCCAGGCGTGCCTGAGGAAGGAAGCGCGCCCTTCGCCATCCTGGCTTAAGTGTCTGGCATCGGGTGCTGGCCGAATATTTGAAGGAGGTGTAACGATGTGGAAAAAGCTTGCTTTAACGGCTCTTGTGGCTATGGTTATTGCCCTGAGCGTAATAGCCTTTGTCCCGTCGGTGCGGGCCCAGGTGGGGGAGGCAGTTACCGGATGGTTCTACAGCCGTCTTTCCGGCGGAGGGGTGAGGTTCAGGGTGTCGTCGCTCAGGGGAATCCTGGGGTTCACACCGCTGCAACCCACGTATTTGCCCTCCGTGTTCCAGTATTCAAGCATCGTGATCAGCAGCGGGCCGGCCCCCTTCAAGCTGGTATTCCACAGCGACGATCAGTTTGTGACCATCGCCCAGAGCAGGGCTCCAGCCGGCAACCCCCTCCCGGCCGGGATTAATGTGATGGTTGGTGGTCAAAGAGGCGTTCTGGTCACAGGGTTAAAGGGCACATTTGAGTGGAATTTCCGCTTCAGGTTCAGGGAACTCATGCGGCAGAAAAGTACATCCCCGATCGGGCCCATCCGCGCCGAACGTGTCTCCATCCCTTACGAAGATGGCAAACGGCTGGTCTGGTATGTCGGCGACGTAAGGGTTGAAATGCTCTCCAACTTGCCGGTGGAAGAGATGCTGAAAATTGCCGAATCAATGGTCCCGGCGGAGGTTGGTGAGGACGAATCGCCGTTCGGCCTGTCTCCCGAGCTCCTGCCGGGCGGCGGAATAAAGCTGCTCATCATCCAGGAAGGCCCCATTGGGACCAGCAATTAGGTGGGGATGAGGGCATAAGGGTAGCAGTGTTCTTTTTCTCTACCCCCCGGGAGGGGGCTTCGCCTCCCTGCACCCTCCGATTTTTTCCCCACCCTCGTTGGCTCGGGGTTCGCCGGGGTTCAGGGGCCCCCTCGCGGGCGGGTGGCAGTTGTTGCCTTCTCGCCCCTTAATTTGTTTTTCCTGGGGGGACACCCCCCAGACCCCCCGGGAGGGGGCGAAGCCCCCTCCACCCCCGTGAATTTTTCCAGAGGGCACATTCCTCCGGCCCCCTGGCATGGGGGGCTTTGCCCCCTGCACCCCCCAATTTTCCCACCCATGGGCGGGTTAAAAGATGGGGGTGGAGGGGGCCATGCCCTCTCCCAGGGGGTTCGGGGGATGTGCCCCCGAAAGAACAAAAACTGGGGGCGAATTGGCATCCCCTTAAACCCGCCCACGAGGGGGCCCCTGAAGCCAGGCTCAGCCGCAGGGAGCGGGGGTGGGGGATTTGTTTTTCTGGGGGTGCATCCCCAAGACCCCCTGGCATGGGGGGTTTGGCCCCCGCACCCCCCGATTTTT
>DAOUBN010000340.1:0-3068 GCA_034432815.1 Anaerolineae bacterium
AAGGGGCGAGAAGGCAACTCCTGTAACCCGGCCGCGAGGGGGACCCTGAGCGCAAGCGAACCCTCTGCAAACGAGGGTGGGAAAAGAGAAGCCAGGGGACCCCCCCAGTTCCCCCCACAACCCCTGTGAATTGGACAAGATGGGCAAATTGCGGTATTATAGGAAAAAATCCCGCAGCAGGAGGTGTGCTTTGCCTAACACCAGGTCGGCTGAGAAGGAGTTGAGGAAGGCTCAGAAGAGGCGCTTGAGGAACATGTATTACCGTTCCAGGGCGCGCACGTTCGTCAAGAAGGTGCGCAAGCTCCTGGCCGAGGGCAAGCTTGAAGAGGCAAAAGAGGCCCTCCGGCTCGCCATAAGCGCTCTGGACAAAGCGGCCGAGAAAGGCGTGATCCACAAGAACAACGCGGCGCGCCGCAAGTCGCGCCTTATGAGGCTGTTCAATTCCTACCTTGCTAAAGCAAAGGCGGCCGCGTGAGCTTTTCCCGCCTCCTTGAACGCCCCGACGGCGCAAGGCCTGAGGGGCTAATTTTTTGCCTTCTATGGAAAAGAAACCGCTTATTTTAAGCCTGGATGACCCGGAGTGCCTGGACCCTTCCCTGGCGGGCTTCAAAGCCGCAAACCTTGCCAGGGCGCTGAGGGAGGGTTTCCCCGTCCCGCCAGGCTTTTGCCTGACCACTTTCGCTTCCCGTCTTCTTAGGGAAAGCGGGGGGGAATTTCCCCCTTTCCTGCGCGAGGAGCTGGAAAAGTTCCTCCAGAGCCTGCCCCCGGGCAGGCTGGCCGTCCGCTCTTCAGCCACGGTGGAAGATCTGAGTTCCTTTTCCTTTGCCGGCCAGGCTTCCACCTTCCTGAATGTTGAGCCCGAAAACCTGGCGGAAGCGATCGCACGCTGCCTGGCTTCGCTGGACAGCCCTCAGGCGAAGGCTTATCGCTCTTTCCACAACCTTCCTGCCGGGGAAATGGCTGTGCTTGTGCAGCGGATGGTCCCTGCCGGTAAAGCCGGGGTTGCCTTCACCCGCGATCCCCTCACCGGAGAAGAGGTCGTCATCATTGAGGCAGTCAGGGGGACTGGGGAAGCCCTCGTGAGTGGGCAGGTTCAGCCGGAACGTTACCGGGTCAAAGGAGAGGTTGAGGGGGGAGGGGAAATCCTTTCGCCTGGGGAGGCTCAGGCTGTCGCCCGGATGGCCCTGGCCCTTGAGGAGCTTTTCGGTTGCCCCCAGGATGTGGAATGGTGCTTTGAGGGGGACAGGCTCTTCCTCCTCCAGGCGAGACCCCTCACGGTGGAGACGGCGCTCCGGCAGAAAGCATGGCGTTTTTTCACCGAGCCGGGAGGAGAAGAGGTCTGGACCAGCGGTTTCTTCAATGAGCGCTTCTCCGAGCCCCTTTCCCCCCTGGGCTGGAGCATAATAAGGCCCCTGGTAGAAGAGCTGGCTTTCCGCGATCCCCTGCGCTACATGGGCTTCCGCGGTGTTGAGAAGCTCAGAGTCACCCGGCTCTACCTCGGCCGGCCCTACGTGAACCTGGCCTTCTTCAAAGCCATTTACAGGCCTTTCCCCAACTGGCTCCTCCCGGAAGGGGCCATGGGCTATTTCCCCAACAGGGACGCCAGCATCCGCAGGGAGGTTTCGCTCCCCCTCTCCTTTCCCCTCTCCCTGCTTTTCCATTTTCTCCGCGATCCCATGAACTGGTCGCCCTTTAACTTCTGGCTGTGGAAACGCTACACTTTCTTCCACCGGAGGGAACTCGTAGCTCTCCGCTCGGGCTTTGACTCCACCGCCCCGGAGGATCTGCCCGGGATGTGGGCTCTCATGGAAAGGGCCCAGGCTTTGAACCGGCGCCTCCTTTCCATTCACCGCTGGAGCCTCACCTGGGCCGATGTGAGTTACGGCCTCCTCAAGCTCTTCCTCAACATCTGGGTCGGGCCTGGGGAGGCTTCAAGGATCGCTTCCGAACTCCTGTCAAATCTCGCCACCAGAACGGCGGAAATGGGTCGGGCTCTCAGGGAAATCCTAAAAAGCCCCGACCGGGAATCGGCTCTGGAGGAATTCCTCCGGGTTCACGGGCACAGGGCTTTCTCCTTGGATGTCTACAGGCCAACTTTTGCCGAGAAGCCCGATCAGATCCTCAGGCTTGCCTCCGTTTCGGGGCCGGAACCGGGGAAGGGAAAAGCCGGGCTTCAAGTGTTCAGAGACCCTGTGAGGAGAGTGCTCCTCAATCTCTTTCTGGCGCTGGCCAGGCCTTATGCCCTCCTGAGGGAGGAGCAGCGCTTTTACTGGCAGGAAATCCTGGCCTTCATGCGCCGGGTAGCGCTCAGGATCGGGGAGGTGCTGGAGGAAAGGGGAAAACTGCCGGAACGCTCCCTCGTCTTCTTCCTTACCTGGGATGAACTGAGGGAAGCTTGTCTGACAGGGCGGGTCCCGGCGGAACTGGCGGAAGCCAGGCGCAGAGTCTTTGGAGAACTGGAGAAGATAGACCCGGCCATTGCCTATCCCCTATTCCTGAAGGGGGATGAGCCCCTTGAGGAGAGGGCGAGCTGGGAAGGGGTTCCGGTCAGCCCGGGGATAGCCTCGGGACCAGCCAGAGTGGTGCTGAGCTCCTCCGATCTGAATAAAGTGAGCATTGGGGATATCCTGGTGGTCAGAGCGATAGACCCCGGCTGGACTGTGGTTTTCGGCAGGATAAAGGGGCTGGTGATGGAGGTCGGGGGGCAGCTCTCCCATGGCGCGGTGGTGGCCAGGGAATACGGCATCCCCGCGGTGACGGGCGTTAGGGGAGCCACTTCTCTCCTCAGGGACGGCCAGCTTATAACGGTTGATGGCTATTCAGGCCGGGTGCAGGGCTTTTCAACGCTCTCACGCATCCGGGCGAGGGATGAGGTAAACAGGGGGGTTCGGTAGGACGGAGTCCCCCTGAAGGGGGAGGTAGGGGGTGTCCCCTCCATCTTTTCTTTCCCCGCCCTCGTTTACTGAGGGTTCGCCTGCGTTCAGGGTCCCACTCGTGGACGAGTTGCAAAAGGTGGCTTTCCAGGGGCACATCCCCCATACCCCCTGGCATGGGGGCTTCGCCCCCTG
>DAOUBN010000341.1:0-5593 GCA_034432815.1 Anaerolineae bacterium
ATGGGGGGTGTCCCCCCAGAAAAACCAATTAAAGAGGCGAGAGGGCAACTCCTGTAACCCGGCTACGAGGGGGCCCCTGAACCCCGGCGAACCCTCAGCAAACGAGGGTGGGGAAAAAGTGGGGGGGGTCCCCCCCACTTCCCCCGTCAGGGGGCTCCGCCCCCCTGCACCCCCTGTTTTTCCCATGGGGGTGGAGGGGGCCAAAGCCCCTTCCCGGGGGGTTCTGGGGGGTGTCCCCCCAGAAAAACCAATTAAAGGGGCGAGAGGGCAACTCCTGCAACCCGGCCACGAGGGGGACCATGAACCCCGGCGAGCCCTCAGCAAACGAGGGCGGGGGAAAAGAAAAAGCAAGGGACCACACTTCTCCCCGTCAGGGAGACTTCATCCCCCTGCCTCCCACCCGGATGCATAGGAAGCTTCATCCGGGTTGACTTCGTCCCCCTTAACTGTTATAATGAGACAAAATTCAGCCAAGGAGGCTGCTGTGGACATAGGAAAGGCCTTTACCTATCTGTTTGAAGACGAGAACTGGCTCATTAAGCTCCTCATCGGCGGCGTCCTCCTCTTCATACCCATCGTTAACTTCATCCCCATCGGTTATGCTCTGACTGCTCTGCGCAACGTTGCCGAGGGGAAAGAGCGCCCCCTCCCCGAGTGGGATAACTGGGGCGGCTACTTCACTAAAGGGCTGATGGTCTTCCTGGCCGGGTTGCTCTACGCTCTGCCTCTGCTCATTCTTGCGGGCGTCGGCGGCGCTTTCTCGGCAATAGCCGGGGCCAGAGAGGAAGGCTTTCTGGTCTCCCTCGCTGCCCTGTGCGTCACCCTTCTCTACTGCCTCATGAGCATTTACGGCCTCGCCCTGAGCTTCTGGCTTCCGGGCGCGCTGACCCATTATGCCTTTAAGGGCGAGTTCGGCGCTTTCTTTAGTTTCGGGGAAATTTTCCGCTACATAACTTCCGGCCTGGGCAATTATCTTGTAGCCTGGATAATCTCCCTTGTGGCTTCATTCCTGGCGTCCTTCGGGACGATCCTCTGCGTCGTCGGAGTTGTCTTCACTTCCTTCTGGGCTTACCTTGCCTGGGCGCATCTTTTCGGGCAGGTCTGGAGGCTGGCTTCGGAGAAGGCTGTTCCGTAAGTCCTTGAGATTTTTATGCGGCGGATTTTCCTCTTACTGGCGGGTCTCGCTTTAATACTGATCCTCACGCAGCAGGCGCTCGCTCAAACTCCCACCCCTACCCCGGCCGGAGGGGTTGTGAAGGTTTACCTTTTCCACAGCCCTGCATGCCCCCACTGCCGCCGCATAATTGAGGAGTTCCTGCCTAAAGTCCAGGAAAAATACGGAAGCGCCCTGGAGATAACTCTTCTCAACGTCCAGGAGCCTGAAAATTACCTTTTCCTCCTCACAATAGAGGAACAAGCTAAAATCCCCCAGGAATACAGGGGCGTCCCCTTCATGGTCATCGGCCACCACATCCTGATCGGAGAGCTTGACATCCAGCAGCACATGGAAGAAGTGGTGGACTTATACCTCCAGCAGGGGGGCGTTGATTACCTGATCCCGCCGGAAAAGATAAAGGAAGTTTTTGCCCTTCCGACCCCAACCCCTCAGCCTCAGGCCAGGCCAGTGCACCTGGCATATTTCTACCTCTCCGGCTGCCACGAATGCGATCAGGTCTCCCAGGACCTGGAATACCTGAAGAAGCGCTATCCCAATCTCCAGGTCCATGCTTTTGATGTCCAGAAAGATGCACCCTTGTGGGAGTGGCTCGGGGAGAGGTTCGGGATACCGCCGGAGAAGAGGCTTTCGGCCCCGGCCATCTTCGTGGGGAACGATTACCTCCTGGGGAGCGATGTCACGGTCAGGAAGATTGAGGAGTTGATTGACAAATACTCCGCCGGGGGGGCGGAGCCTTTCTGGGAGAACTGGAACCGGGAGGATGCGGTTTCCAGGCTTCTGGAGCGCTTTCGCTCCCTCGGCCCCCTGACGGTGGCCACTGCTGGGCTTGTGGACGGGCTCAACCCCTGCGCTTTCGCCACCCTTATCTTCCTGATCTCATACCTCACCATCACGGGACGCAACCGCTTCCAGATCCTGGCGGTGGGTTCGGCTTTCACCCTGGGGATCTACGGGGCTTACCTGGGCATAGGAGCAGGTTTCCTGAAAGGTTTGCAGTCCTTGCCCTGGCTCAGGGGGCTTTCTGAAGGGATATACAGCCTCACGGCGGCCCTTTGCTTCGTCCTGGCTGCTCTCAGCATCAGGGATTACTTCAAAGCCAGGCGAGGAGCGCCAGAGGAGATGAGCCTGAAGCTGCCCACCCGCCTGCGTCGGGTAATCAACAAGCTTATAAGGGAGAGCATGAAAGTCCGCTACCTGGCCCTGATATCCCTCGCCCTGGGCTTCGCCATCGCCCTCCTTGAGTTCACCTGCACAGGGCAGGTTTACCTCCCCACCCTCCTCTTCGTCATGGGCGTGCCCGAGATGCGGGTCAGGGCTTTCTCTTACCTTCTGCTTTACAACCTGGCTTTCATCCTGCCCATGGTTGTGGTTTTCACCGTGGCTTTTCTGGGAGCTTCTTCGGAGGAGCTGGGCCTCTTCCTGAGCAGGCATACTGCCCCGATCAAGCTGGCCACGGCCTTTATTTTCCTCGCCCTTGGCGGCTGGCTCCTTTACGCACTCCTGGCTTGAGGTGAGGCACCATGATAAAGGTCGGGGAAAGGGTTTTCGTTGAGAAAGGCTTCCACGAAGGCAATGTTGGGGTGATAAAGCTCAGGGAAGGGGCGCTCCTGGTGGATGTTCCCCCCTCTCCCGAGGAGGCGGAAAGATGGCTCATGACTCTGGAAGAGCTCAATTTCGGGCCCCTGCATTACCTTGTGGTTACCGATTGCCACCCTTTCCGCCTCCTGGGCCTGCCGAAGTTACCCGTCCCCCGGATAGCCCACTCCAGCATGCGGGAGGAGCTAATCGGGGCAAAGTCTTACTACAAATTCATTTTCAGGGAATGCTACCAGAAGTATTACGACGGGGAGCCCCCCGAAAGCTTTGAGGCCTTCCTCCCCACCATCTCTTTCAAAGGGGTCGCCACCCTCCACCGGGGCAGGGATACGGTCAAACTCCTTTCGGCGGAAGGGCCAACCCCGGCCAGCATAGCGGTCTATTTGCCAAGAGAGAGGATCCTCTTCGCCGGAGCTCTGGTGGTCCGGGGAAGCCATCCCGATCTCAGGCTGGCGGTATCGGCCAGGTGGATAAGGAGCCTGAAGCGCTTGAAGTCCCTCCCGGTTGAGGTGGTGATACCGGGGCAGGGGGATCCCTGCGGCCCTGAAGTTTTTGATGAGATGATTGATTACCTGACCACGGTCAGGAGCGCGGTGAAGGAATTCTACCAGGCCGGGAGGGGGCGCACTGATGTCTCCAGGCTCGTGAGCAATATCCTCCCCCTTTTCCCCTATCACCCCGAGCAGGAAGAGGAGATCCGCAGTTTCCTCAGGGCAGGCCTCGCCCGGATTTACGATGAGATCAGGGCCGGGGAATCAAGATCCTCTCCTGCGCCCCCCGCCAGGATGGGCGAATGAGTGTCCCGAGCCACCGGACCATGGCTCTGGCTCCCATGTGGAGCCAGCGGGGCTGGCTCAGGAGGAGCGGCACCAGAGCTTTTGCGAAGTCGTCCCTGGGGTAGGTGGCCAGGATTTTCAGGCTCCGGTGGTTCAGGAGACTGAGGAGCTGATCGTAATCCCGGTCCGAAAAAGTGTCCAGGAGGCGGCGGAGCCACGCGTGGAAGGTGAGTTCGCGCTTGAGGGCGCGCCATTCTTCCCCTGGCACAAGTTCCCCTGCAGGGGTCAGGCGAAGGGCGGAAGCAGCTCTCAACCCGGCCACCACTCCCCCGACAGTGGTGTTTTTCATGTGGCCTGCAGCATCCCCTATCAGGACTGCTCTGAGTTTCCCGCACCGGATTGCCATTTCGGTTCCGGGGAGGTAAAGGGGGACGATGGCGGCCTGAAAGCTTTCGGGTTCCCAGGAGTGGGAGGACAGGAAATCACTCAGGGTTCTGCGTGCTTCCTCCATCTCGTCGGCGACGAGGCCCACCACTCCTTCGCGCGGCGATTCGGGGATGAGCCAGAAGAAAAAGCGGGTCCTGCTCCGGTCAAACCATACCCGGACCTTTTCCACTGGAATAGGCCTGGGGAAAAGAACTCTGGCCTGGAATACCGCAGCGGTGGGGAGCGGCCTGCGCCCCAGGCGATCGGCCACCACGCTTTTCACCCCATCGGCACCGGCGAGGGCTGAGGCGAGGACTTCCTCCTCACTTTTTTCGGTCTTGAAGCGGAGAAGGAAGCCTCCATCCTCCTCGGCCACATCCTCAAGCCTGTAGCCGAAGTGGAAATGGACCCCCGCCTCCGCAGCTTTGTGCAAGAGAAGGCCAAAGAGCTTCCGGCGCTCAACCACCAGGTCCGGCTCCCTGAGGGTTATGGTTGCGGAGGAGTTAGCCGAGATGAGCTCAAACTGCCATACCCTGTTGATGATGGCTTCATCTGGGGGGAAATCCAGGACGCGGAGGAAGTAAGGGGTGAAGATAAGGGTGCGGGGGGCAGGGTTGAGGGAGGGTTCGGCCTCGTAGAGGTGGACTTCAGCCCCTCTTCTGGCAAGGGAGTATGCGGCGAAAAGGCCAGCCGTGGAAGCTCCTGCAATATGAACTTTCCTCCTCACGGGTTCCTCCGGATTCTCCTGAAGCATTCCGGGGCGGATTTAACCGTTACTTTTCAGGGGATCACGAACATAGTGCCGATCCCTTCGGCTACTATGCCGCCATCGTGGGCTCTGGCTTCGGCCCTGACCACGAGGAAGCGCCCGCCATCCCGGGCGATCCTGCCTTCCACCACAAGGGGTTCTCCGATTCTGGCCGGCCTGCGGAAACGGATTTCCAGCTTGCCGGTGACGGTTTTCTTCCCGTTGAAGAGGGCGGTCCAGCCCATGGCTTCGTCAAGGATCGTGCTGAGGATTCCTCCGTGGACGACTCCTGGCCAGCCCTGGTGTTCGGGTTCTGGGGTGAATTCGCAGCGAGCGACCCCATCCTCGTTCCTGAACCGGAGTTTGAGGCCTATGGGGTTGCTTTTCCCGCAGCCGAAGCATTTATCGTAATCAGGCGGAACTTCAAAGCGCAGGCTCTCTGCTCCCATGGCTTCTCCCCCACTACGGGGGGATTTTAGCAGAATTCTCGCTTGAGCACAAACACTCTTTCCGAGGAGAAGGGGTGCAAGGGAATGGGGTCCCCCTGACGGGGAGGGGGCCCCTGCCTTTTCTTTTCCCCACCCTCGTTTGCTAAGGGTTCGCCAGGGTTCAGGGTCCCCCTCGTGGCGGGGTTGCAGGAGAAGACTGCTCGCCCCTTGATTTGTTTTCCTTGGGGGACACCCCCCAAACCCCCCGGGAGGGGGCTTTGCCCCCTCCACCCCCTTTTCTTCCCACCCTCGTTTGCTAAGGGTTCGCTAGGGTTCAGGGTCCCCCTCGTGGCGGGGTTGCAGGAGAAGACTGCTCGCCCCTTGATTTGTTTTCCTTGGGGGGACACCCCCCAAACCCCCCGGGAAGGGGCTTTGCCCCCTC
>DAOUBN010000342.1:0-6418 GCA_034432815.1 Anaerolineae bacterium
TGCCGGTGGCCGGGGGGATGATGGCCGTCGGCATACCCGAGTATCGCCTGCCCAGGGAGATCCTGCAGGAAGAGATTGAGCGGATAAAGAGCCTCGGGGTGGAGATAAAGCTCAACACCAGGATCGGGCCCGGAGGGATACCCCTGGAGGAGCTCCGCCAGAAGCACGATGCCGTCCTCCTGGCTGTTGGAGCCCACAGAGGGCTCAGGCTCAACATCCCGGGAGAGGAACTGGAGGGTGTGTGCCCCGGAGTGGAATTCATCCGCAGAGTCAACCTTGGGGAGGGGGTCCAGCTGGGGAAGAAAGTGGTGGTGGTGGGCGGCGGGAACGTGGCCATAGACGCCTCCAGGATCGCCCGGCGCCTCGGGGCGGAGAAAGTCACCATCCTCTACCGGCGCTCCAGGGCCGAGATGCCTGCCAGCCCCTGGGAAGTGGCCGACGCTGAAGAGGAGGGGGTTGAGATCCAGTTCCTGGTGGCCCCAATCCGGATCCTGGGGGAGAATGGTCGGGTCACCGGGGTGGAGTGCATCAGGATGCAGCTCGGCGAACCCGATGCCTCCGGGCGCCGCCGCCCCATCCCCATTGAGGGGAGCGAATTTGTGGTGGAGGCCGATACCGTCATCCCGGCCATTGGCCAGATGGTGGAAGGCGATGGGCTCGGGGTTGAGATCACCAGGGGAGGGACGATCCAGTTCAACCCGGCCACCATGGAAACGGGGATCCCCGGGGTGTTCGCCGCTGGAGATGCGGCCATCGGACCGGCCACGGTGATAGAAGCCATTGCCCAGGGGAAAAGGGCAGCCATGGCCATAGACCGCTACCTCAGGGGCGAGAAAGTGGAAATCCCCGAGCCTTCCTGGCATGTGGTGTCCCTGGAGGAGGTGGAAAGCCAGTTCCGCTCCTTCCCGCTGGAGAAGCGCGCCTCCACGAAGCCCAGGCACGAGGTCCAGAAGCTGGCTCCGGAAGAGAGGGTGAAGGGCTTCGGCGAAGTGGAGTTGGGGTTCAGGGAAGAGGAGGCCGTCGCCGAGGCCGAGCGCTGCCTTAACTGCGCCATCTGTTCCCTCTGCATGGAATGCGTCAGGGCCTGCCAGGCCAGGGCCGTGAACCACTCAATGGAAGAGCAGATCCTTGAGCTTGAAGTTGGGGCCATCATCGTAGCCACGGGCTACGACCAGTTTGACGCCCGCCGCAAGCCCGAGCTCGGCTATGGGCGCTACCCCAACGTCCTGAGCGGGCTGGAATTTGAGAGGCTGGTCTCCGCTTCCGGCCCCACCAGGGGCAAGGTGAAAGTGAACGGGAAGGAGCCAAAAGAGGTGGTCTTCATAAAGTGCGTGGGCTCGCGGGACAAGACCGTCGGCCACCCATACTGCTCCAGGGTCTGCTGTATGTATACCGCCAAGCAGGCGCACCTGGTCCGGGAGAAGATCCCCGACGCTAAGGTCACGGTCTTCTACATGGACGTCCGCGCCTTCGGCAAGGGTTTTGAGGAATTCTACGACAGGGTCAGGGAGGAAGGGGTGATTTACCGGAGGGGGATGGTATCGGAGATATACAGGCGCGGGGATAAGCTTGTGGTGCGGGCGGAGGATACCCTCCTGGGCCGCCCTGTGGAGGTGGAAGCCGATATGGTGGTCCTGGCCACGGGCCTTGAGCCCAGGAGCGATTCCGGCAAGCTGGCGGAAATCCTGGGGATCGCCAGGAGCGAGGAGGGCTTCTTCGCCGAAGCCCAGAGGGAACTCTACCCGGTGGAAAGCAGCCGTCCGGGCATATTCCTGGCGGGCTGCGCCCAGGGCCCCAAAGACATCCCCGATGCCGTAGCTCACGCCAAAGCGGCGGCGGCTGCGGCCCTCGTTTTGCTTGCCAGGCAAATGGAAAGCGGGAGGTAAACCCATGAGCCCAGTCCAGACCAGCGAATTCATCCATGAATTGAGCCTGAGGGAGTGCATCCAGTGCGGCAAATGCACCGGGGGATGCCCGGTATCCCTCAAAACGGCCCTGAACATCCGCCGCCTGATCTACGAATCCCTCATATCGGATACCATAAGCCCGGAGGGCCACGAGGAGCTGTGGGATTGCACTACTTGCAAGAACTGCACCCTGCGCTGCCCCAAGGGCGTGGATCCTGCAGGGCTCATAGTTAGTCTCAGGGGTGTTCTGGTGGAGAGCGGCCGCATCCCCTCCACCGTCCGGGATGCTCTCAAGAGCATAACGGTGAGGGGCAACCCCCTCAACATGCCCCCCCAGGACAGAGCCCTCTGGACCGAGGGGCTTGATGTCAAATACATCCTGGAGGAGGGAGCCGAGGTCCTCTTCTTCCCCTGCTGCATGGGCGCTTACGACCCCCGGGTCCAGAAAGTGGCCAGGTCCCTGGTCAGGGTGTTCCAGGAGGCGGGGGTGGATTTCGGGATCCTCGGAGAGGATGAGATCTGCTGTGCCCATGAAGCCCGCCGCCTCGGGGAGAAGGAGCTCTTTGAAGGGGTGGTGGAGCAATACCACGAGATTTTCTCCGAGGTGAAGGCCGAGAAGCTGGTGGCCCTTTCGCCCCACTGCTTCAATGCTTTCAAGAACGAATATGGCGAACTCCCCTTCCAGGTCCTGCACTACACCCAGTTTCTGGCCCAGCTAATAAGGGAGGGCAAGCTCAGGCTCACGGGCAAAGTCCGGGCTAAAGTAACCTACCACGACCCCTGCTACCTGGGCAAGCAGAATGGGATATTTGACGAGCCACGCTTCGTCCTCCGGAGCATCCCCGGGCTTGAGCTGGTGGAGATGGAACGCTGCAGGGAATGGAGCCTCTGCTGCGAGGGGGGCGGCGGCCGGATGTGGGCTGAAGGCACCAACATAGAAGTGCGCCTCTCCCACGAGAGGGTGCGGGAAGCCCTTGAAACCGGCGCCGAAATCCTGGCCGTGGCCTGCCCCTTCTGCATGGCCATGCTGGAGGACGCAGTCAAGACCCTCGGCCTTGAGGAGAAGCTCAAAGTCCTGGACATAGCCGAGCTTGCGGCTATGAGCCTGGGTTAGGAGGGGACGAACTCATGCCTGTGCGGATCGGAGTATACATCTGCCACTGCGGGATAAACATCGCCGCCACGGTGGACGTGGAAGAGGTGGTGCGCTTCGCCCAGACTCTTCCCAACGTGGTGGTGGCCCGTCACTACACTTACATGTGCTCGGACCCGGGCCAGGCCCTCATCAAGCAGGATATTGAAGAATACGGGCTTAACCGGGTTGTGGTGGCGTCCTGCTCCCCGAGGATGCACGAGCCCACCTTCAGGAGCGTTGTGGCGGAGAAGGGCGTCAACCCGTATCAGTTTGAGATGGCCAACATCCGGGAGCAGAACTCCTGGGTCCACTCCGATGTCCGGGCGGCCACCCAGAAAGCCAAAGAGCTTGTGGCCGCTGCCGTGGCCAAGGTCGCCCTCCTGGAACCCCTGGAGGAGAGGGAGGTGGACATAACCCCTGCGGCCCTGGTCATTGGTGGAGGGATAGCCGGCCTGACTGCCGCCCTCACCATTGCCGAAGCCGGGTATAAAGTTTACCTTGTGGAAAAAGAGCCCACCATCGGGGGGAGGATGGCCCAGCTGTCCCGGACTTTCCCCGCGATGGACGAGGCCCGCCGGCTCCTGGCCGAAAGGATAAGACAGGTCAGCTCCCACCCCAGCATTGAAATCCTGACTTCCTCCACCCTCCGGGAGATTGAGGGCTACATCGGCAACTTCAAGGGAAGGATCCTGAAGAGACCCCGCTACGTCCGGGCTGACCGGTGCACGGCCTGCGGGAGATGCGCCGAAGCCTGCGTCCTGGCCGGCCAGATACCCGATGAGTTCAACGCCGGGCTTTCCCGCCGCTCCGCCATCTACCTCCCCTTCGCCGGGGCTTACCCTCCCGTCTACACCGTTGACCCCCGGCACTGCCTTTACCTAAGGGAAGGGAAGTGCGGGGATGGGGATACTCCCCCGTGCGTGGCTGCCTGCCCCGAGGACGCCATTGACTTCTCCCAGAAGGAAGAGGAGCTGGAGCGGGAGTTCGGGGTCATAATCGTGGCCACGGGGTTTGAAATCTTTGACGCCCGCCTCAAGCCCGAGCTGGGCTACGGACGCTACCCCAACGTCATCACCGCCCTGGAATTTGAGCGCATGGCTTCCCCAGACGGCCCCACCGGCGGGGAAATCATCGTGAACGGGAAGAAACCCGAAAGCGTGGTCTTCATCCACTGCGTGGGGTCAAGGGATAAGACCGTCGGCAACCCCTACTGTTCCCGGATATGCTGCATGTTCACGGCCAAACAGGCCCTGCTGGTCAGGGAGAAGCTCCCCGAGGCCAAAGTCACCGTCTTCTACATGGATGTCCGGAGCTTCACCAAGGGCGGAGAGGAGTTCTACGACCGGGTTCGAGGAGAAGGGGTGCTCTACCGCCGGGGCAGCGTCTCCGAAATCTACCGGAAAGGGGACAAGCTCATAGTCCGGGCCGATGACACTCTGCTGGGCCGCCCCGTTGAAGTGGAAGCCGACCTGGTGGTCCTGGCCACCGGGCTTGTTCCGAGGAAGGAGACGGAAGAGGTGGCTCTTCTCCTCAAGCTCGCCCGCAGCGCCGATGGCTTCCTGGCCGAAGCCCACCCCAAGCTCCGGCCCGTGGAAACTGCCAGCGACGGCATTTTCCTGGCTGGAGCCTGCCAGGGCCCCAAGGATATAACCGACAGTGTGGCCCAGGCCAGGGCTGCAGCCTCCTCAGCCCTGATGTATCTCATGCAGGGCAAGGCCAGGGTAGAAGCTGTCACCAGCAGGGTGGACCCGGAAATCTGCTCCGGCTGCGGGCTGTGCGAGGCTACCTGCGCCTTCGGAGCCCTCAAACTGGACCCGAAGCGCCGCATAATGACGGTGAACGCCGTTCTGTGCAAAGGGTGCGGGGCCTGCGCCGTAGCCTGTCCATCCAAAGCCATCCAGCTCAGCCATTTCACCCCGGCCCAGACCATGGCCATGGTTGAAGCTTTGGTTTAAATACCCCTGGGAGGAGGAGCCATGAACATAGTGGTATGCGTGAAACAGGTTCCCGATACTGAAATCAGAATCCAGGTCCAGAACGGAAGGGTGGTGGAGGAAGAGATAAAGCAGTTCGTGGTGAACCCCTACGATGAATTCGCCATAGAAGAGGCCCTCAGGATAAAAGAGCGCTTCGGAGAAGGCAAAGTCACCCTCATCACCATAGGGCCCGAAAGGGCCAGAGAAGCCCTCCTCACCGGCCTCGCCATGGGCGCCGATGAAGCCATCCACATAAACGACCCGGCCCTGGACGGGAGCGATGCCTTCGTGACGGCCAGGGTCCTGGCCGAAGCCATAAAGAAGCTGCCATACGACCTGATCCTGTGCGGGAAGCAGGCTGTGGACCAGGACAACGCCCAGGTGGGCATCGCCCTGGCCGAACTCCTGAACCTGCCCCACGTCTCCGTCGTCACGAAGCTGGAAATCGCCGAAGACAAAAAGAGCGCCAGGGCCGAAAGGGAAGTGGAAGGGGGGAAAGAAGTGGTGGAGACGACCCTCCCTGCCGTGATCACAGCCCAGAAGGGGCTGAACGAACCCCGCTACCCCTCCTTTAAAGGCATAAGGATGGCCCGCCAGAAGCCCTATACCGTCTGGACTCTGGCCGATCTGGGCCTCAAGCCCGAGGATGTTACCCCCCAGAGGGAAGTAGTGGTGGTGAACCCGCCTCCGGAGCGCAAGGCCGGCAAGATAATCCAGGGAGACCCCGAAACCGCCGTCAGGGAGCTGGTCCGGCTCCTGAGGGAAGAAGCCAAGGTCATATAGGCAGGAGGTGAGAGATGGCGAAGCATTTCCTGGTAGTGGCAGAGCAAGCTGAGGGGGCTCTCCGGAAAGTCTCCCTTGAAATGCTGGGGGAAGCCAGAAGGCTCGCCTCTTCCGATGGCAGGGTGGAAGCGGTGCTCCTGGGTTCAGGGGTGGAGCCTCTCGCCCAGCAGCTCGCCTGGCACGGTGCCGACAAAGTCTACCTGGCCGATGACCCCGCCCTTCAGCTCTACACCTCTGAAGCCTACACCGCCGTCCTGGCCGATCTCGTGAAGAAGGTCCAGCCCGATGTAGTTTTCATCGGTGCCACCACCAACGGCAAGGACCTGGCTCCTCGCCTCGCCACCCGCCTTGGCGTGGGGCTTGCCTCGGACTGCACGGGCTTCAGCGTTGACGGCGATGGCAGGCTGCTCATAACCAGGCCCATCTACGCTGGCCGGGCCATAGAGACCATAAAGCTCAGGAGCACCCCCCAGATGGCCACCCTCCGGCCCAACGTCTTCCCTCCCCTTGAACCCGATACCTCCCGCAAGGCCGAAGTGGAGAAAGTCCCGGTCAATGTGGGCGAAGTGCGGGCAAAGGTGGTGGGCTTCCTCAAGAAGGAAGGGGAAGAAATTGAG
>DAOUBN010000343.1:0-4798 GCA_034432815.1 Anaerolineae bacterium
CCCCTCCACCCCCGCAAGGGAAAAACAGGGGGGTGCAGGGGGATGGAGTCCCCCTGACGGGGGGAGTGGGGGGTGTCCCCCCACGAAAACAAAATTGGGGGCGAGTTGGCACCTCTTGAAACCCGCCCACGAGGGGGCCCCTGAAGCCAGGCATAGCCGCAGGGAACGGGGGTGGGAAAAAGAGAAGAAAAGGCGGGGGGACACCCCCCGCAGCCCCCTGGCATGGGGGCCCTGCCCCCTGCATCTCCTGAAAGCAGGAGTGGATTGCTTTTGTTACTGGAAAGAGTTATAATTCAGGTAGGCGATTTACAGATCAGCGGGAGAGGCTAAATGAACAGGGAACGGTTCCACGATTGGCTTGATGGAATACCGGTTGCTATCCTGGCCCTTTCCCTTCAGGGCGAGATCGCCTTCGCCAACCGCAAGGCTCTGGAACTGATCGGCTCCTCCCTTGAAGAAGTGAAAGGGAAAGCGGCAGGCCTCTTCATCCGCAACTTTGATGAGAAAACCGTGGAGTCCATTACCCGAAAAGCAACGCCCGAAACCCTCCATTTCAGGACCACCCTCATCTGTCCAAGCGGGAGGAAATTGCCGGTCCTGGTCACCCCTTCCCTTGTGCGGGAAGAGGGGGAGCCAAGGGCCATAATCCTCACCCTGGAGAGGGCTCCGGAGGCTTTTCCCGCCCAGTGTATGTCGCTCCTGGTCTCGGTGGCGCGGGCTGCCTCTTCCTCCCTCCAGCCCGAAGAGATGGCCGAGGCTGTTTACAGGGAGCTGGCCAGGGTCATCCCCATGGACGCCTTTTACATCGCGCTCTATTACCCGGAAACGGAAGAGCTGGACTTCGTCTTCCGGGTGGACGAAGGGGTGAGGGAACCCAGGGAACGCCGCAAGCTGAGGCCTGGCCTCACCCAGCTTGTGATCGCTTCTAAAGCTCCCCTCCTGATCGCGGATCTGGAGAAGGAGGCTTACCCCTTCACCGTGTGGGGGACGGGCAAAGCCCCCCGTTCCTTCTTAGGGGTCCCGATGATCGCCGAGGACGAGGTGGTGGGGGTAATATCGGTCCAGTCCTATGCCCCGGCCTCTTACTCCTGGGAAGACGCCGAAATGCTCGTGGCTATCGCTTCTCATCTCGCCCTGACCTTCCGCAATGCCATCCTCCACGACCGGATTGTCAGGCTGGCCGGGAGGCTTTCAATCCTGAACGAAATCGCCCGCCGGGCTGTCATCCCCCTTAACCTTGACGCCCTGATGCAGGAAATAGCCCGGCTCATCTGGGAGAAGCTCGGCCATTACGGGGTGCTGCTCTTCCTGGTGGAAGCGGAAGAGGCGGTCCTGAAGGCAGCGGCCGGAGAATACGCCGCGCTCGTGAGGGCTGGCTACCGCCAGCACCTCTCTCAGGGGATAATCGGCTGGAGCATAACCCACAAAGAGACCGTCCTCTGCAACGATGTCTCAGAGGACCCCCGCTATATCCCCGGCCCTGTTCCTCCGGGGCTGGTAAGGTCCGAGGTATGTGTCCCTATAATCTTCAAGGGGAAAGCCCTGGGGGCCATTGACATGCAGGATACCCGGCCCGGCGCTTTTTCGGTGGAAGACGTTCAGACCCTGGAGGTTATCGCTTCCACCCTGGCCATTGCTTTCCACAATGCCAGGCTATACCAGTCCCTCCGGGAAGAGAGGATGCTACTGCGCACCTCGGCCGATGCCCTGCCGATGGAAATGCTGGTTCTGGACCGGGATCTGACTATAGTCGCTGCCAACAGGGCTTTCCTTGAACGCTTCAACCTCACCCTTGAGGAAGCTCTCGGGAAGCCCCTGGCCAGCTTCCTGAAAAGCCGCGAAGCGGAAGGCAGGGTCCGGGAGGCTCTGGAGGAAAAGAAGCCGGTCTTCTGGGAAGAGAAAGCAGAGGGAAGGATCTGCCGGGCTTTTGTCGCCCCCGTCCCCGATACGCCCTGGGCTGTCCTGGGCTTCCAGGATGTGACCAGGGAAAAGGTGCTGGCTGAAAAGCTGGAAATAATCCACAAGCTGGGAAGGGAGCTGGTCGCCGTCCGGGACGAAGATTACGTTATCCAGGCCGTCCTGGAAGCGCTCCGCTCGGCCCTGGAGTTCAGGAGCGTGGCCTACTTGGAAGTGGACCGGGAGGAGAACCTCCTGCGCCTCCGGGCCATAAAGGGATACGATTTGCCCCAGGGTTTCTCCCTCCCCCTGGATGGGGAAAAAGGCCTTACGGTGGCAGCAATCCGCTCCGGCGAACCCCTTTATGTCCCTGATGTCACGAAGGATCAGCGGTTCGTGCCGGGGCCGAGGGAACTCAACACCCGCTCCGAGCTGGATGTTCCGGTTAAGGTCAGGGGCGAGGTGGTCGGGGTGATAAACGTTGAAGATGAAAAGGTGGACGCTTTCAGTCCCGAAGACATCCGGCTTGTGGCTAACCTGGCCGATTACATGGGCATAGCCCTTGAGAACATCCGTCTCCTCCAGGCCGAGAGGGAATCCCGCCTCCTGGCCGAGGCTCTCTCCAGGGCTACGGTGGAGCTCAGCTCAACCCTTGACCTGGAAAGGGTCCTGGACCTTATCCTGGAGCAGGTGAGCTCCGTGGTCCCGGGCGATGCCTTCAATGTCCTCTTCCTGGAAGGGGAAAGGGTGAGGGTGAAGCGGGCCCGCGGGTATGAGAAGTTCGGGGTGGCGGAGATGGTGCAGGGGCTAACCTTGCCCCTCTACCCCAACTTCAGGCGCATGCTGGAAACGGGCCAGGCTGCCCTCATCCCCGACACCGAATCCGACCCCGAATGGGTTAAAATCCCTGGCTTTGAGTGGCTGCGCTCTTACGTGGCCGCCCCCATCCGGTTCGGCTCCGAAACGATTGGCTTTCTGTGCGTGGATGGGACCCGCCCGGGGCAGTTTTCGGAAGAAGATGCCCGCCGCCTTGAAGTCTTCGCTTCCGCGGCCGCCGCAGCCATCCGCAACGCCCGCCTGACCTCCGAGCTCAGGGAGTCCGAAGCCCGCTACCGCTCCCTCACCGAGGAATGGGAGCTCACCTTCAACGCCGTGAGCGATGCCATCTTCGCCGTGGACAGGGACTTCACCATTCTGAGGGCCAACGCCGCCACCGCCCGGCTCCTGGGCTTCTCCTCCCCCCGGGAGCTCACAGGGCTTAAATGCTACTCCCTCGTCCACGGAACCGATGGTCCTCCCCCTTCCTGCCCTTACAACAGGATGGTCTCCACACGCGGGCCCGTGGTGGAAGAGATTGAGGAGCCTCACCTTAAGCGGGTCCTCTCCATCGGCCTCTTCCCTGTATTTGACCAGGAGGGAAAAATAATCTCCTTCATCCACTCCATAAGGGATGTCACGGCTGGGAAGGAGCTCAGGGAAAGGCTCTTCCAGGCCGAGAAGCTTGCCTCTATTGGCGAACTGATCTCCGGGATAGCCCACGAGCTCAACAATCCCCTGACCTCGGTCCTGGCCCACGCTCAGCTCCTGAGCTTTGACCCTTCCATGCCCGAGAAAGCCCGCGATAGCCTCAGGTGGATAGAGGAGGAAGCCCGCAGAGCTGCTGGAATCGTCCAGAACCTCCTGGACTTCGTCCGGAGGCGCCCGCCTAAGAGGGAGATGGTTGACAT
Source organism: Anaerolineae bacterium (assembly GCA_034432815.1). Classification (GTDB taxonomy): domain Bacteria; phylum Chloroflexota; class Anaerolineae; order SpSt-600; family SpSt-600; genus SpSt-600. Next base: position 3,624 of record DAOUBN010000343.1, read on the forward strand.
AAACGAACTCATCCGCAAGACCCTCGCCCTGAGGGCTTACGAAATGCGGGTGGAGAATGTGGAAGTTAAAACAGAGCTTGCCCCATCTCTCCCTTTCACCTCGGCGGACCCCCAGCAGTTTCAGCAGGTTTTTCTCAACATAATCATAAATGCTGAGCAGGCGATGTATGATGCTCACAGGGGCGGCACCCTCACCGTGAGGACCTCCCTTACTCCGGAAAACTTCATCCGGATTGAGTTCAGCGATGACGGCCCCGGCATCCCTAAAGAGCACATGTCCCGGATCTTTGACCCCTTCTTCACCACCAAAGAGAAGGGGACCGGGATGGGCCTGTCCATAGCCTACAACCTGGTGAAGGAGCACGGGGGGAGGATATGGGCCCGCAACAACACCCCTGAGCCGGGCGTCACCTTCTTCGTGGAGATCCCCGTGATGGCCGGGGAGGAAGGGAGGTGGGCTGAGGAGCTTCTCAGGGAGCTGGAGGAGAGGCTCCCCCCTGCCCGGGTGCTCGTGGTTGAGGACGAAAAGGCTATAACCACAGTGCTGGAAACCTTCCTAACCCAGGAGGGCCTGGAGGTCCTGACCGCAAGCGATGGGGGGAAAGCCCTCCAGGTCCTGAGGGAGGAGGACTTTGACCTGGTGATTTCGGACATACGCCTTCCCGGGCTCAACGGCATGGCTCTTTACGAGGAGATCAAAACCCTAAAGCCCCACCTTGCCGACCGCTTCATTTTCATAACTGGCGATGTCCTGACTCCGGCCACCGAGGCTTTCCTCCACTCCACCGGTGCTCTCCACCTGAGCAAGCCTTTCAGCATAAACCAGCTCAGGGAGACGATAAAGAAAGCCCTTTGCCGCTAAAGCGCCAGGGCTTTCAATAAATGAGCCTGGAAAAGGCTTTGCCCCATCCCGAGGGGCTGAGGGGGTTCAGGAGGCAAAGCCCCCTTCCGAGGGGCATGGGGGGTGTCTCCCCGCCTCTTTTCCTCTTTGTCCCCCGCCCCCGTTACCTGCGGTTAAGCCTGGCTTCAGGCTCCCACTCGTGGGCGGGTTGCAGGGGCTGGCAACTCGCCCCCGATTTTGTTTTCGTGGAGGGACATCCCCCCACTTCCCCCCGTCAGGGGGACTCCGTCCCCCTGCACCCCCTGGTTTTCCCTTTCACGGGGGTGGGAGGCTT
>DAOUBN010000344.1:0-5631 GCA_034432815.1 Anaerolineae bacterium
CCCCTCCACCCCATGGGAGGAAAAACAGGGGGGGCAGGGGGACAGAGTCCCCCTGCCGGGGGGAGTGGGGGTGTCCCCCCACGAAAACAAAATTGGGGGCGAGTTAGCATCTCCTGAAACCCGTCCACGAGTGGGAGCCTGAAGCCTGGCTGAGCCCCAGGGAACGGGGGTGGGAAAAATGAAAAAATGCGGGGGACACCCCCGCAGCCCCCTTTACAATTTGGCGCGGGCCTTTCTGCACCATCCCAGCGGAATCAGCGCCTGGCCGTCTTCCCTTCCGCGCACCCTGAGGCGCTCTCCGGTGTCCCATCGGTATATCCCTGTGGCCAGGAAGAAAGGCCCTTCGGGCAGATCGGCGCTCAGGGGCATGACATAAGTGTCCTCTACCAGTTCGCCCGGAGACCATGAAGAAGTGGGTTTTTCCCCGTTCAGAGGAGGCTGGTCCCGCTGGGCCCATTTCTTGCCCTGAGCGTCCAGCAGGTGCGCGAAAACTGAGTAATCGCGGTCAAAGGGCTTAAGGGCCTGCCACAGAAGCCTGACCTCCAGTTTGCCGCCGGGCTCCGGATCCTCCGCGAGGCTGCAATCCACAAGGATGGCATTGTCCTCGCCCACCACCGCCAGGGGGCGCGTCCGGGGGGTATACGGCACAAACTGGGGCTCAAGGTAGCGGTAACTCCCCAGCAAGACCAAGGCCACGATCCCGGCCCAGGCAGGCCAGCTCCCCAGCGAAGGGATGTATTTCAGGGAAAGCCCTCCCAGCAGGGCCAGGCCCAGGGCGGCAAACCCCAGCGCTTCCCAGGGGTAGCGGAGGAGCTTCCAGGCGCAGGTGAGCTTCCAGAAAGGCGAAGCTACGGGCAGGGCCAGAAGCAAGGGGATGGCCGAGAGGGCCAGGGCAAAGCTTCCCTCCCTGTCCCTGGCCTTCGCCCACCCCGGGATTGCCAGAATGGCCAGGGCTAAAGGCGCAACCCCCATCTGGAAAGGCATCTCCCCAATCCAGCCGGGAGCGCTTGGTTTCACCCCCCACCAGGCCGAGAAGAACTGGAAGGGGAGGACGAAATGGGCGAAAAACCCGGGATTGGGCGGGGGCAGGCTGCCCCAGTTCAGAAGGTAAAAGGCGGAGAGGGCGGGAACCGAAAGAAGAGGGAAGAGCCAGCAGCGGTGAAGCAGGGCATAAAGCACTCCCGCCGCCAGAGCGAAAAGCGCCAGCCCGGGGCTGACAGAAGCGAGGATCAGGGTCAGTCCGGAAGCGAGGACGCTGGCCCACGGGTGCCCCTCGCCCGGACTGATGGCGACCAGAAGCCAGGGGAGCAATCCCCAGAAGAGGGGCTCCTCCAGTTCTCCTCTCACGTAAACAGCCGCCAGGATGAACGGGGAATAGACATACAGCGCCGAGGCCAGCAGAGCCGCAGGCACACCCGAACGCCTGGCCAGGAAGAAGACGCCCGTTCCCCCGAGGACAAGGCTCAGAGCCCACAGCGCCTTGACCGTTTCCGCCCCCGGGAGGCCAGCTTTCACGAGGAAGGAAGCTATCCAGTAAGCGAGAAAGCCCCCCTCGCCCAGGGGGTTCCAGTCAGGCTCCGCCACCCTGTAAGCTGGGAGGAAGGTAACCAGGGTGCGGATGAACCCGGGGTAAGCGAGAGGGGCTAAAGAGGGGAGCAGGAGGAGAAGCAGGATGAGGAGCCCCCTCCTCAAAGTATCTCCTCCTCAATTTCGGCTATTGCGCTCTCAAAGATCTCCAGCCCCTCATCCAGAAGCTCCTTCGTTATCACCAGAGGGGGCATTATCCTTATGGAAGTCAGACCGCTCCCGAGGATGAGGAGACCCTTCTCAAAAGCCCGGTATAGCACCTTATCCCTTGCTTCAGGGATGGGTTCCCTGGTCCTGCGGTCCTTCACCAGCTCAATCCCGATCATAAGCCCCTTGCCCCGCACATCACCGATAATGGGATGCCTCTCGGCCATCTGGTGAAGGCGCTCAAGGGCATACCTGCCCATCTCGGCCGCATTAGCTACAAGCCCATTTTCAAGAAGCTTTATGGTGGCCAGCGCTGCAGCGCAGGAGAGGGGGTTCCCGCCGAAAGTGTTGCCGTGAGCGCCTGATGGCCAGGTCATCAGGGACTTGCGCGCCACCATAGCCCCGAGAGGCAAACCCGAAGCGATCCCCTTGGCTATGCAGACGATGTCGGGCTCAACCCCCCAGTGCTCAATGGCGAACATCTTTCCCGTGCGGCCCATCCCGCTCTGGATCTCGTCCACTATCAGGAGGAAACCGTATTTATCGGCCAGAGCCCTCAGGCGGGGGAAAAATTCGGGCGGGGGGACTATGTAGCCGCCCTCGCCCTGGATCGGCTCCACAAAGACAGCCGCAAACTCATCCCCGGGAGCATAAGTCCTGAAAACAACCTCTTCAATGTATTGGACACAGTAGAGGTCGCAGGAGGGATACTCCTGGCGGAAAGCGCAGCGGTAGCAGTAAGCGTAGGGGACATGGACCACTCCGGGGACAAGAGGGAAGAAGCCGCGCCGCTGGACCGCTTTGGAGCCTGTCAGGCTCAGGGAACCCATGGTGCGCCCGTGGAAGCTCCCGATGAAGGCCAGGGTAAGAGGCTTCCGGGTCACATAGCGGGCAAGCTTGAAAGCCGCTTCAATGGATTCCGTCCCGGAGTTGGTGAAGAAAACCATCGTGTCTTCTTTGATTGGGACGATCTCATTGAGCTTCTCTGCCAGCATTGTCTGGAGGGGATAGTAGAAATCAGTCCCGGCCATGTGGATGAATTTCTCAGCCTGCTCCTTTATGGCCCGGACCACTTCGGGGTGGCAGTGGCCCGTAGCCACCACGGCAACCCCGGCATTGAAATCAATGTAGCGGTTCCCATCAACATCCCAGACCTCGGCTCCCAGACCTCTCTCCATCACAAAAGGGTAAGGGCGGGTGTAGGAGGGGGACAGGACTCTGTGGTCTCTTTCAACCCACTCTCTGGCCTTGGGACCAGGTCTCATGGAGCACCTCCTCGTCAGGTTGTTTCTTCAAAGAGAGGCAGAACCCCCTGCTTCTGCGAACTGGAGGGGATCTTGGCCTCTTTGCTTGCGATCACCTTGCCTTTGAAGCTTCCATCCCAGAGCCTGACGGTGAAGCTTTCGCCCGGGCGGACCTGGGATGCGCTCTTTATGACTTTGCCTCGCCGGGAATAAACCAGGGCGTATCCTCTCCTGAGGACTCCCAGGGGGTTGAGGGCTTCCAGCTTTTCCCTGAGAGCTTCAACCTCTTTCCTCCGTATGGTCAGAGAGCCAGCGATGGACTGGGCAAGACGCTCTCCGAATTCGTCCACCTGCTGGCGCATCTGGTTGATTCTTGCCCATGGGGAATAAGCAGAAAGGGCCTTTTTCTCCCATTCCACCTTCTGCCTTGCCTCGCGCAATTTATTCTGGAGTGCGAGGTTAAGCCTTTCCTCGTAGCTCCGGACGTGCTTGAGGAGCTCTTCCCGGTTGGGGACGGCCATCTCCGCCGCCGCTGAAGGGGTTGGGGCCCGTTCATCGGCTGCCAGATCGGCCAGGGTGTAATCTATCTCATGGCCGACGCCGCATATCACCGGTATGGCTGAGGAGGCAACGGCCCTTACAACCTGTTCGTCGTTGAAAGCCATCAACTCCTCAAAGGAGCCGCCTCCTCGCGCCAGGATTATGAGGTCCACCTGACCCCAGGAGTTGAGGAGCTGGAGGGCCTCCACGATGCTGGAAGGGGCTTCTTCCCCCTGGACCTGGGCAGGGGATAGGATTATCTCAGCCAGGGGGTAGCGCCTGCCGATTATCCTCAGGATATCCCTTATGGCTGCTCCAAATGGCGAAGTGACAACACCGATGCGTTTGGGGAATTTTGGGATGGGCCTCTTGCGACTCCGGTCAAAGAGGCCTTCCTGACTCAGGCGCGCCTTTAGTTGCTCAAGCTTAATGTATACAAGGCCGATCCCTACAGGCTTGAGTTCGTCAACGTAGAGCTGATAAGTGCCCTTCCGGGGGTAAACATCCACGTAACCGTGGGCTATGACGTGGTCGCCATCGGAGGGGATGTAAGGGAGAGAAGAGGCAAGCTCGCGCCACATCACGCACTGGATCACCGCCTCCTCGTCCTTGAGGGAGAAGTAGTAATGGCCCGAGAGGGCAGGGGAAAAGTTTGAGATTTCCCCTTCAACCCATACGTCCTGGAGGGAGAGGTCTGACCAGAGGAGATACTTTATCCGCTCCGTCAGCTCCGAGACCTTCAGGCATCTTACGCCTTCGGGCAAAACTCATTCCTCCTCAAGATACATGGGCATGACCACGTGGATGAAATCCTCCCCGTCGGCCGGCTTGAGGACCCCCGGGCTTGAGGAGGTAGTGGCTTCCAGAGCGATTTCATCTTCATCCATAACTGAAAGGGCTTCAAGGAGGTATTTCACATTGAAGGCTATTTCCAGAGGCCCACCCTGAACTTTGGCCTCTACCTGGCTCACGTTATCCCCGAACTGGCGGCTTGTGGCGCTCACCGTGAGGGAACCGGGCATGAGTCCTGAAGGCGGGTTTATGTCCAGCTTGACCATGTTGTCCCTGTCCTTGGCGAAAAGGTAAGCAATCTTCAGGGCTTTGATGAAGGCGTCCTTTTTCACCACGACCCTGGTGGTGTATTCCCTGGGGATAAGGGCCCGGAAATCGGGGTAAGTGCTTTCTATGAGCTGCGATAATAGCTCAATGGCCATTATTGGGCCTTCGGGACGACCCTTCAGGTGGAAGAGGATCTGGTTTCGGCCCTGCGGGACGAGGATCTCAATGGGTTGGGATTCATCGGCCTCGGAAGCGATGCGGGCCAGTTCGGTGAGGGCTCTGGCCGGGATTATGACTTCAAGGGATTCCTCTACAGGCTGGGGCAGAACCACGTTCCTCACGGAAAGGCGGTATCCGTCGGTAGCGGCAAGGGTGAGCCTGTCCCCCTCCAGGGAAGTGAAAGCCCCGCTCAGGAAGGGATGGGTCTCCTCGGAGGCGGCGGCGAAAGCCACCTGCTGTATCACCTTGCGGAGGGTGGCTGGCCTGAGGGGGGTGATTATCCGGGTGCTCTGGCCCTCAAGCTTTGAGGCGGTCATGACCTCGGGGAACTCCGCAGCGTCTATGCCCCGGATATTGGCCTCAAAGCGGCCGCACCTTACGTTCAAGGTCTGGGTTCGGACTATAAGCTCCAGTTCCACCGGCTCCGAAGGCAGGGAATCCACGAAATCGGAGAAGAGGCGGGCCGGGACTGTAGTAGCCCCCTCTTCCTCAATGCTCGCTCCTATCCAGCAGGTTATGCTTATATCCAGGTTTGTAGCCGAAAGCATGAGCCTTCCTTCCCTGGCTTCCAGGTAGACGTTGCTGAGGACAGGCAGGGTGCTTCGGGTAGCCACTGCTTTCTCCACCACGGAAAGGGCAGTGGAAAGATTATCCTGAAGGCAAATCAACCTCACGGCCATCCCCTCCTGGATTTTTCAGCTCATTATACCTTAAGGGTGGGAAGTTTGCAATTAAATGCGCTGAAGACCCCTCCCGGGGGTTTGGGGGGTGTCCCTCCGCCCCTTTTCTACAAAATGGGGGGTGCAGGGGGGCGAAGCCCTCATGCCAGGGGGCC
>DAOUBN010000345.1:0-2044 GCA_034432815.1 Anaerolineae bacterium
CCACTCCTGAGCCATCCCCCACCCCCCTTCCTTCCCCTACCCCTGTGCCGATGCCTGTCCCGGGATCGGGTCCGGCGCTTGCTCACTTCGGGAGCTCCGTCCTGGGCATCTTACTGGCCGGGGCCTTCAGCCAGGTCCGGAGGGCAAGGCCGAAGGAGAAAGTCAGGAGGGTCCTCCTTGGGGTGATCACCGGGCTGGCAGGATACATTGCCTTTTCCCTCCTGGCCATAATCGTGGGAGGCGAGGGCGGCAGGAGGATCGTGGGGGGATTGCCCCTGATAAGTTCAGGGCTGGCCCTGGCCCTGAGCCTTTTCTGGCTTTTCTCGCCGGAGCGGAAGGGGTAGGTGGAAATGTCCGGGCTGAATTTCCTCTCGCAGGTCAATTTCATCCTTTCGGCAGGGATCGTGCTCACAGCCTTCTCCCTCCTGGCTTACGTGGCTTCCACGAATTTCCGGAACCCGGTAGCCAGGGCTTTCTGCGCCATGATGGCCTTCGTCATAGCCGTTTATTCCGGCGACCTGGTCATCCCAAAGGTTAAAGAGTTGAATGTGGCTTTCTCCTGGCTCCGCTTCCAGTGGCTGGGCATCTCCTTCATCCCCGCCGCCTACTTCCACTTCGCCGATGCCGTCCTGAGGGCTTCCGGCTCCTTCTCCCCTCTGCGCCGGTGGGTTTCAGGGCTCCTTTACTTTCTGAGCCTCATCTTCTGCCTGATGGCCCTGAGGAGCGACCTCCTGGTCTACGATGGGAAGTATCAGGGGGGGCTGGTTTACCTCACCCCAGGGCCCATCTTCCCAATCTTCACCGCCTTCTTCGTCATGTCCTGCTTATCCAGCCTCTTCATCCTCTACAAAGCCAGGCAGAAGGCCTTCACCCCCACCCCCCGCCGGCGGCTTTCCTACCTGCTGGGGGCCTTCATCGGTCCCGGAGTCGGGGTTTTCCCCTACCTCCTGATCTCAAGGACCGCCAGGCTCCTAACGCCCCCTCTGGTCCTGTTCCTCTCGGTGGTCGGAAACCTCATCGTGGCCATGATGCTCACGGTGATGGCCTACGTGGTGGCGTATTACGGCGCCCTCGCCCCCGACCGGATAATCAAGCACCAGCTCATCCATTACCTCCTCCGAGGACCCTTTGTGGGGATATGCGTGATAGGGGTTATCCTGCTCTTCCTGGATGTGGAGAGTTTCCTGGGCCTTCCAGGGGAGACGGTGGCCATCTTCGCCGCAGTAATGACTGTGGTGGTGCTCCAGGTGCTCATAAACAGGGCCAAGCCCTTCATTGACCGGTTGATCTACAGCCGCGACCGGGATGAGGTCACCTGGATCCAGGAGCTGGACAGCAGGCTCCTTACCACTACGGACCTCCAGCAATTCCTGGAAAGCATCCTGGTGGCCCTCTGCGAGCTCCTGCGGGTCCGGTGGGGGTTTGTGGCCCTCCGGGGCAGGTCCATAGAAGCCCGGTGCGGGCCCCTGGCCAGGATAAACGAAGCCCTCAGCGCCCTCCCCCCATCCCTGGAAAATGCCCCGACCGTGAACCTGGTGGGAGGCCTTAAGGTCCACGACCTTGGCTTCTGGGCTATCCCCCTTGAGTCCAACGGGGAAGAAATCGGGCTGCTCGTGCTGGAGGCCCCTCCTCCTGAAGCGGAGTTCTCTTCCGAAGAGCTTGAGGTTCTTGAGACCCTTGTGAGGAGGATCATCAGGGCTCTTGAGGACAGGCTCCTCCAGCAGAAGGTCTTTGAAGCCCTCCGCCACCTCATCCCCGATGTGGAAAGCATAAGGCAGTGGCAGGCTTCCCTCTACGCCATGCCCGAGAGAGGCGCCGATGCCCTCCTGGAGCTGGCCGGTCCCGAGTACCAGCAATGGGTCAAGGAAGCGCTCAGCAACTACTGGGCTGGCCACAAGCTGGCCCAGAGCCCCCTCCTCAGGATGCGGGTGGTTGAGAAGGCCCTCAAGGAGCACGATGGCAACCCCGTGAAAGCCCTGAGGGCCGTCCTCAGAGCGGCCATTGAAGCCCTCCCGCCTCAAAGCAAGCAGACCACAGGCTCCCT
>DAOUBN010000346.1:0-2420 GCA_034432815.1 Anaerolineae bacterium
ACCCCCCTTTGAGGAAGAGAAAAGGCGGGGGGCACTCCCCGATCCCCCTGGAAGGAGGCGGAGCCCCCTGCACCCCGAACTGGAATGGGCATGGGACGCCCCCGTAGCCCTCGGCACTCCCCTTTGCCGGAACATTGAAAGGCTCTGCGCCTCGCAACTCCTCTTGACACTGTTATCCCTTCATGGTATAACCCACCAGGAACCCGAGGCGTGGGAGGAAGTCATGTTCAGGGTCCCCTTCGGAAAAGGGTTCATTGATTTTGAACTTCCCCCGGGATTTGAGGGCCACGTGGTGGAATCAAGGGAGACAGAGCCCCTCCCCGATCTGGAGTGGGCGGTGAAGGCAGCCCTGGCTGAACCAGAAGATTCCCTCCCCCTGAGGGAAATGGCCAGGCCAGGAGATAAAGTCTGCATTGTGTTCACCGACGCCACAAGGGCAAGCCCGGACCACATCCTGGTCCCCGCTATCCTGAAGGAATTGAAAGAGGCCGGGGTCAGGGATGAGGATGTAACCCTCCTGTGCGGGGTCGGGATGCACCGCCCTTCCACCTACGAAGAAAAGGTGGAAAAACTCACGGCCGAAGTGGTCAGGCGCTACCGGGTCCTGGACCACGAACCTCAGAACCCCCAGATGCTCCTGGACCTGGGGGAGACAGAGACGGGGATACCCCTCTGGGTCAACCGTATAGCCTGCGAGGCCGATATCCTCATTGCCACGGGAGTGGTGGAGCCCCATCAGTATGCGGGTTACTCCGGGGGACGCAAGACCGTGGCCATAGGAGCTGGAGGGGAGAAGACCATCCAGGCCACCCACAGCCCCCGCATCCTTGAGCACCCGGGAACCCGCCTGGGGCGCATTGAGGGCAACCCCTTCCACGAGGCCATAACCGAATCAGCTAAGAGGGCTGGCCTGCGCTTCATCCTGAACGTGGTCAACAATGATAAAGGCGAAGTGGTGGCAGTTAAGGCAGGAGAGCCTGAAGCCGCTTTCCAGGAGCTGGTGACCATAGCCAGGGCCATTTACGAGGTCCCGATCCCCAAGCAATACGATGTGGTTGTGGCGGGGGTTGGATACCCAAAGGATGTGAACCTCTATCAGGCCACCAGGGCTGCCAGCTACCTGTATTTTGCCCCGATCCCGGTGGTTAAGCCCGGTGGGTTCATTATCGTTCCGGCTCCGTGCGATGAGGGACCTGGGCAGGGGGTGGGGGAGCAGAGGTTCTTTGAATTGCTCAAAAACGCCCCCGATGTCCAGTCCATCCTGGAAGACGCTCGCCGGCATGGCCTCAAGCCCGGGGAGCAGAGGGCCTTTATAATGGCCAAAGTCCTGGAAGGATGCCGGGTCATAATCGCTGGCGCAAAGGACCCCGAAATGGTCCGGCAGGCCAAGATGATCCCGGCTTCCGACCTGGACGAAGCTTTCCGCATCGTTTCAGCTGAACTTGGAGGAAAGGGCGAAGTCCTTATTGTCCCCCACGCCCTCCTCACTCTGCCCATAGTTCAGGAGAAGAGCCCATGAACCCCGAAGCCCTTCTTCCCACCGAAGAGCAATACCTTTTCTGCATAAGGTGCGGGCAGTGCGTTACAGAATGCCCCACTTTCAGGGTTACCCTGAAGGAGACGCAATCCCCCCGGGCAAGGGTCATGCTCATCCGCAAGTTCCTGGAGGGGGAGCTTGAGCCGGGTCCGAATTTCGTTGACCAGATTTATAGCTGCCTTGACTGCCTGGCCTGCAATGCAGTGTGCCCGGTGGGCATAAAGCCGGCGGACCTGGCCCTCCAGATGCGGGCTTATCTCCACAAAACGCAGCCCCAGCCCTGGATAAAGCCCCTGGTCTTCAGGGGATACTTCACCCGCCCGTGGCTCATTGAACTATCAATGCTCCCCTTCATCGCCTACCAGCGCCTGGGATTGCAGAAGCTCCTGCATTCCCTGGGGATAAACCGCCTCCTTCCGGCCCAGCTCCGGGACCTGGAAAGGCTCATGCCAAACCCCCTTCCTCTCCGACCCCTGAGGGCCTCAGTGCCGGAGAGGATCCCGGCCAGGGGGGAGAGGAAGCGAAGGGTTGGGTTCTTCCTGGGCTGTTTCCAGAACACCGTCTTCGCCAGGGGGAGCGCTGCATCCCTGAGGGTGCTTGCCGAAAATGGGTGCGAAATCTTCATGCCGAAGGATGTCCGGTGCTGCGGGATGCCCCACCTGGGCTACGGGGAAATGGACACTTTCCTTGAACTGGCCCGCCACAACATCGCCCTGTTTGAAGGGGAGGGGCTTGACGCTATAGTCACCGATTGCGCCACTTGCGGTTCAACCCTGAAGGAATACGGGAAATACCTCAGAGACGACCCCGAATGGGCGGAGAGGGCTGAAAGTTTTTCCCGCAAGGTTCGGGATGTGAGCGAGTTCCTGGTGGAGATCGGCTT
>DAOUBN010000347.1:0-2157 GCA_034432815.1 Anaerolineae bacterium
GGAGTAGAGGATCCCATCCTGCCAGTTTATGGCCCCGCTGAAGAGATTCTTCCCCACCAGCGAGCGCACCAGGTCCTCCACCTCTTCCCTGGGGATGTTCAGCGCCAGGGCCACCTCGGCGAAGCGGACTTTCCCCTGGGCGAGCACCATGTTCAGGATCTTCCGCTCTTTCTCCATCTGGGCGAACTGGGCCTCTTCCCCGCGCCCTTTCGCCAGGAGGTAAACCCCGAACCCGACGGCGGGGATGGTAGCGGCGATGATGGCCAGGGAAAGGCCCAGGATGGCGGCGGGAAGGGAAAGCCTGCCCTCGGCGTAACCGGCGAAGAGGTAAACCCCCGCCAGAAGGGCCACAATGAGGCCTGCCAGGATCAGGATGGCACCTATGAGCTTGCCTGCTCCGACCATGTTCCCTCCTCAATTATCCGAATCCACCGCCGCCACCTCCTCCGCCTCCACCACCCCCTCCACCGCCTCCTCCTCCGCTCCATCCTCCACCACCACCTTTGGAGGAAGAGGGAGAGCTCGTAAAGGTGGAAGCAGTGGATTCAAGGGTTGATAGGAGGCCATCGGAAATGCTGTTGAGGGAGTGGAATACCCCCCGGGAAACCGATTCCAGGGAAGGGAACCCCACGCCTTCGGATGCAGGCACGGGGGAAGCCCGTCCAACTCGCCGGGGACTTACGGGGTAGCCGTAATCGGGGATATACCAGGGGGGAGCGGGGGCATCAACCCGGGCGAACTTGGAGACCCAGCTCCTTTCCAGGCCAAAGGCTATGGCATAGGGGAGGTAGCGGTCAAAGATGTCCTTTGCTTCCTCAAGTTTGGTGTATTTCTCAATGTTCTGGAGGTAACGCTTGAAGGCTCGCCAGCGGGCTGCCTCCTCGGAACCTTTGCGGGTTTTGCGGGGCATGAAGCGGCTCGCCACTGTAAGGGCTATTCCGGGGACCCCGAGCCCGATGAGGGGGCAGATGAAGGCTCCAAATTGGGTTATTGCTTTCAGGGCGAAGACGGCAACCCCCCAGAGCAGGGCAGCTGCGGCTATAAGGGCGATGCCCATGCCAGCGTAAGCGCCCCTGACCCGCTCTGGATTGGCGGGGAAAAGCCCCTGCTTGACGGCTTCTCTGTAGAGGGCTTCCCGGATTTCCGGGATTTGATTGTAAAACCTGTTCCTCAGGCTTGAGAGGGACCGCTCTGTGCGGCCTTTCCCGAATATGGCCGAAATCAGCTTCTTTTCAAAGGGGTAAACGGCCACATCCGGATCCTTCAGCCGGAAAGTCACGGTCCTTCCCCCCAGGGGTCCCCTTTTCTCCACAATTTCAATCGCTCCCTTGCGGGCCAGGTCCACCAGCGTGGCCATTATGTCCTGAAGGTCGGCTCCTTCGTCCAGCAGGGTGCCGGCGAGGCCAGGGGGCAGGTCCGATGGGGGCTCGGGCAGGTAAGAGGCCACTTCAGGCACCGGCACATCCCTTCCCTTAAGATACCAGAGGGCTATAACCCCGGCGATGCCGGCCACGGTCAGGAAGAGGCCCAGCGCTCCGAGGCCCAGGTTCACTACCGGGCGCAGGTCCTCTATCCTCTGCCAGAGGGCGGGGCTTCCCGCCACAATCCCGTGGGGGAACTGGACCCGCACCTCAAGGCTCTCGTTGGGTTCTATGGTTCCCTTAACCCTGAAGGTGACGACCCGGCCATCGGGGGAGACTTCCCAGTCGGTCTGGGGGCCGTAGGAAGCCACCTTCTCCGCCTTCGCCCCCTCCGGAAGGTAGACGGTAACAGTGGAATTGTAAACGGGATAGGCCCTGTCGGGGAAAATGGCCACCCACCAGAGCTGATCCCCTCCCTTGTAGAAGCGAAGGCCTCCTTTCACCGTGTAGGAGAGGCGGAAAGTGGCTTTTTCATCAAAGATGCTGGGGAAGAACCACTCTATAACAAAATTGCCTTCTTTTTTGAAGGTCCTGAAGGTGAAGAACTCTGCGGAGTCAGAATGCCTGTAAGGCCTGCCGTTGCCCTCCACCTCCACATCGGTTATGGCCGTGAGCCTGTTCATCGGGATGTGGCGGGGGGGGTCCACCGCCTGGACCGCCGCCTGTTCCATCAGGGCGATCATGGCCGGGGTGGCCAGGACTTCAACGTTCCCGCTTCCTAAATGGCGGGCTGTGA
>DAOUBN010000348.1:0-3846 GCA_034432815.1 Anaerolineae bacterium
GGAGGTTTTGCCCCCTCCACCCCCATGAAACAGGGGGTGCAAGGGGACTCCGTCCCCCTGCCGGGGGGAAGTGGGGGTATCCCCCCACGAAAACAAAATTGGGGGCGAGCTGGCATCCCCTGAAACCCGGCTACGAGTGGGCCCCTGAAGCCAGGCTTAACCGCGGTAAACGGGGGCGGGGAAAAACAGGGGGTGCAGGGGGACAAAGTCCCCTTGACGGAGGGAGTGGGAGGTGTCCCCCCACAAAAACAAAAATTGGGGGCGAGCTGGCACCTCTTGAAACCCGGCCACGAGGGGGAGCCTGAGGCCAAGCAAGCCGCAGGGAACGGGGGTGGGAAAATGAAAAAGGCGGGGACACCTCCCGAGAGGGGCTATGACCCTTGCACACCTTTTCTGATGTGCTTTAAGGCTCTTTCGCAGCCGTTTTTGTGAAGCAGGCGAGGGCCAGGATGGCAAGGATGTAGCCCAGATAGTTTTCGTTCAGGAAGCGGGAGAAATAGAAGAAGACCAAAAGCGTGAGCCCGTAAGCCCACAGGACATTCCCAGGGGAAGGCTTCCGGACGAGGCGGAATCCCGCAACGACGGCCACAGGCAGAGCGAAAGCCAGCTCCAGAACCCAGAAGGGGAAATAGCTCAGGCGAGATTCCACAAGGCCAAAGGCCAGAATGAAGTTGGCCACCCCCCACCCCCGAATCTGATACGAAACTTTTGCGGTCCCGGCCGCCCACCGCCACACGTCATCCACCATCGCATCGGGGTTCCAGAGGAAAAAGGGGAGCACAATGGCCAGAAAGGCAAGGGTGAAAACCCCAGCCGGGCGGAGAAGCGAACGCAGACCACCCGCTTCCCTCCACAGGTAAATGAAATAGAATGGGACGAGGAACCAGGCCGTGGGCTTGGAGGCACAGGCCAGAGCCAGGGATGCAGCCGAGGCTGAGACGCTCCACCCCTGTTTTCCCTTGAGCATAAACCACAGGCTCAGGACCACCCAGAAGAGGACGAAGGAATCGTTCTGCCCGAAGATTATATCGCTTCCCATGATCGGATTCAGACCGAGCACGGTTACCAGTTTCAGCTTATCCTCGGGCCTGGAAGCGAGGAAAGGAGCTATGGCCAGAGTCAGGGCGAAGAGCAGAAGGTAAACGAAACGCTGGTCATACCAGCCCAGGAAGGCTTCAGAGGCGCTGTAAAAGGGCCAGGAGAAGAGGAAAGTCCAGGGCAAATACGGGAAATGGTAGAGAGCAGTCCTGTAATCCAGGCCCCATTCGGCCATGGGGGTGTTCGTGTAATCCTCAACGTAAGGGTTTTTTCCGCTCTGGAAGAACTTGATGGCTTCTTCGGTCTGGATAACCCCTCCGTCGTGGGTGTAGGAAGCGGGACCGACCTGGTGTCTGAGCATTATCAGGAGAACAGCCTCGGCTATCACTGTGGAGCAGATGATCCCGTAAATTATCCCCAGTTTCAGGCCGTAAAGCCGCGGCCATGCCATGTCTGCCACCAGATAGAGGACCAGCAGGCCGAAAGTTACAGAAATGAGCAGGAGGGTCAGGGGGTCTGTGAGCCAGTCCCTGAGAAGTTCCTGGGCCTTCGGGCTCAGGAGCAGGCTGGTTATGGGCAGGGAAGCGACATCCTGATGGCGCTGGGGTAGAACAAGCTGGGCGAGGGTGTCAATTCTGACCCTGGCCAGGACCATTATGAAGAGCAGAAGAGCATCTCCCGAGGGTATAGTTTAACCCTCCTGTTCCCAGATCCTTCCCGAAGCGGGGAGATAAATCCCCTGCCTCAAATCCGGTGCCTGGCGGCGAGCCGCCTCTCTCCAGCGTCCGCCGCCAGGGCCTCTGTCCCAGGCTTCACGCCTGGACTGTGGCAAACCGTTCGTAAATGTAATTCACCGCATCGCCCACCGTGGCGATTTTCTGGGCTTCCTCATCAGAGATGGTGCCTCCGAAAGCTTCCTCAAAAGCCATCACCAGTTCTACCAGATCCAGAGAGTCGGCCTCAAGATCCTCACGGAAGCGTGCTTCCATGGTTACTTTCTCCTCCGGCACTCCCAGAACCTCCACGATTATCTTCTTCACTTTCTGGAAGATTTCCTCCTTAGTCATCGCAGCCCTCCTTTTGCGTTGTGGTAGGTTTCATAGAAGATTAACCCTTCAGAGCAAGGGGGGTTGCAGAGAGCCGAAACCTCCTGAAGGCCCCGGGGGTTTTAAAAATCGGAGTCGCCTCCGCAACGGGAGGGCTCTCCGAGCCTGTTTGCCCGGCGATGCAATTAAGCAGGAGGGAAAATGGAGGAGTTTCTGGACCGTTACACTAACAAGGTTCTGGCAGGAGATGAAAAGGGAGCGGAGGAAGTCCTGCTGCTTTTCCCCGGTGCCCCCGAGGAACTGAAGGAGCTTATGGGGCTTGTAAAGGAACTCAGCTTGATCTACCGGCCTGTAAGGCCTTCTCTGAAGTTCAAGGGGCAGCTCTTCAAACTCCTGAAGGCCAGCTTCAGGCCTTCATCCCTGAGGGCTTTCCTCCAGTGGACCCGAAAGCACAAATACGAGATAGCCATAGGCACCGCTATTGCGGGATCGGCCTGCTCCCTGCTGGGGGCAATTGCATATTTTGTAAAGGTCAAGAAGGCGGCGGCTTGAGTTCACCCCAGCGGGTGTAAAGCCTGTGCTCAATCCCCAGCACGTCCAGCACTTTGCCCACGATAAAATCGGTTATGTCCTGCACCGAACGGGGCCTGTGGTAGTAAGCCACCATGGCCGGAAGGATCACGGCTCCGGCTTGCTTGGCTTTCCTCATGTTCTCAATGTCAATCAGGGAGAGGGGGGTCTCCCTGGGGACCAGGATCAGGGGCTTTCCCATCTTGAGGGCATTCTCGGCGGCTCTGGTGATCAGGTTATCGGCGAAGCCATGGGCTATGGCGGCAAGGGTCTTCATGGAGCAGGGGATCACCACTACTGCATCAATCGGGAAGGAGGAACTGGCCAGGGGGGAAGAGAAGTCGTCCTCCTGATAGGAGTAAGAGCAGGGGAAAGAGACTTCTTCCCCCAGTTCCAGCCTTATTACTTCCCGGGCGTTCCGGGAAATCACCAGGTGGACTTCGTGATCCGAGAGGTTTTCCAGGAGCCTCAGGGCCAGGGGGGCACCCGAAGCCCCGGTAACACCAACGACGATCCTCAAAGCCCCTCCCAAGTTAAAAGGCGGGGATGGATGGGAGTCGAACCCACCGTGGCTGCCTCCGTAGCACCCACCGACGGTTTTGAAGACCGCGGGGCCCACCGGGGCCCAACCACCCCCGCTCAGGTAAAATTATACCTCCCTGTCTTCGGCCAGGCAAGTTCCAGGGGCTGGAGTGCAAAAGGAAAGGGTTCTGCCCCCTTCCCCGAATTTTTCCGCCCTCGTTTGCCTGGGGTTCGCCTGAGTTCAGGGTCCCACTCGTGGCCAGCTTGCAGGGGAAAACAGGGGGTTCAGGGGGACAGAGTCCCCCTGACGGGGGGAAGTGGGGGTGTCCCCCTACCCATTTTTCCCCACCCTCGTTTGCTTGGGGTTCGCCCGCGTTCAGGGGCCCACTCGTGGGCGGGTTGCAGGAGTTTCCCGCTTGCCCCTTTGATTTGTTTTTCTGGGGGCACATCCCCCATACCCCCTGGCATGGGGGCTTTGCCCCCTGCACCCCCCTTCTAAGAGAAGAAAGGCCGGGGGGACACCCCCCGAGCCCCCGGGATGGGGCTTCGCCCCCTCCACCCCCGTGAAAGGGAAAAGCAGGGGGTGGCAGGGGGACGAAGTCCCCCTGACGGGGGGAAGTGGGGGGTGTCCCCCCCACAAAAACAAAATTGGGGGCGAGCTGACATCCCC
>DAOUBN010000349.1:0-2373 GCA_034432815.1 Anaerolineae bacterium
CGGGGGGACCCCCCCCGCAGCCCCCCGGGAGGGGGCTCTGCCCCCTCCACCCCCTTCTCTGGGGGCACATCCCCCAGGCCCTCAGGGGTTATGCTTCCCCCGTTCCCCTTTCAGAGATAGCGCCCACCAGGAGCGCGCGCTTCAGGAGTTCTTTAGTGCCTGGAGGGATGGGGATTCCCTCAAGCTCTTCGGGGGAAAACCAGCGGACTTCCTCAGCATCGGATGAGGGGCACACGCTGAACTCCCTGGGGTAAGCCAGGAAATCCACAATCACATAATGAAAGCGGAGCCGTCCATCTGCATCCCTGTGAATGCTGTCCACCACCTCCAGGACCGGCCCCACTTCCACCTCTATGCCGCACTCTTCCTTCACTTCCCGTTTGACAGCTTCCCGAGCTTTCTCCCCCAGTTCAATGACTCCACCCGGTATGCTCCAGTATCCCCGGGATGGGTCCTTGGCCCTTTTGATCAGGAGGACTTTCCCCTGGTGGACTATAACCGCCCCCACCGCGGGGATCGGCGCTTCTGGGTATTCCCGCTTCATGAGGCCAGTTTCTCCAGAAGCTTTATGGCTTTCTCCATCCTGGCCAGGGTCCGCTCCCGGCCCAGGATCGCCATCGTCCCGAAGAGGGGAGGAGAGACTTTCTTCCCGGTCACGGCTGTCCTGATGATCCCGAAAAGCTGCCCGGCCTTGAGGCCCATCTCGGCGGCAAGGGCCCTGAGGGAGTCCTCAAGGGCCTTTTCCTCAAAAGAGGGGAGGGCCGCAACAGTCTCATAAGCCCGCTTGAGGGCCTCCAGCGATTCGCGGGGCGTCATTTTATCCCCCACAAGAGCCTCGGGCTCGTAGCTTATATCCTCCTGGAAGAAGAAGTCCGTCAGGGCAATGGCATCGCTGAGGGTCTTTATCCTTTCCTGGATAAGGGGGACTATGGGCCTGATCCTTTCAAAGTCAACCTGGAAGCCCGCTTTCCTGAGGAAAGAGACCAGCCGGCCCGCCAGGTCATCGGGGTCCAGCTGCCGGATGTAGTAGCCATTCATCCACTCCAGCTTATCGTAGGAGAAAGAGGCGGGGGAAGATTTCACCCTTTCCAGGGAGAAGCGCTCAATGAGCTGTTCCCTGGTCATGATCTCCGTCCGGTCATCGTAAGACCAGCCCACCAAGGCCAGGAAGTTGAACATGGCTTCGGGGAGGTAGCCGGCCTCGCGGAATTCCCTCACCAGGACGGGGTAAACGCGCCCGTCGTCCCCGACGGTTTTGCGCTTGCTGAGCTTCCCCCTGCCCGTGGGGGAAAGGATTATGGGGAGGTGAGCAAACTTGGGGGGCTCCCATCCGAAGCCCTGGTAGAGGAGGATATGTTTGGGGGTTGATGGTATCCACTCATCAGCGCGCATCACGTGGGTTATCTTCATCAGGTGGTCATCCACCACGTTGGCCAGGTGATAGGTGGGGTATCCGTCGGACTTGAGGAGGATGAGGTCCTCAATGTTCACGTTATTGACGGTTATCTCGCCGTGGATGAGGTCGTGGAAGGTGGTTTTCCCTTCCAGGGGAACCTTGAGGCGGATTACGTAGCTTCTCCCTTCGGCCTCAAGGGCTGCCCTCTCCTCATCGGAAAGGAAACGGCAATGGCGATCGTAGCTTGGCGGTTGCTTCTTGCGGCGCTGCTCTTCCCGCAACCGCTCCAGCCTTTCCGGGGAGCAGAAGCACTTGTATGCCCACCCCCTCTCAATCAGGATGTGGGCGTATTTCTGGTAAAGCTCAAGGCGCTGGGACTGGAAATAGGGGCCATAGGGTCCTCCGACCACCGGGCCCTCGTCCCATTCCAGGCCAAGCCACTTCAGGCTTTCCATTATGTCATCAAGGGAATCGGGGACGTATCGGGTGCGGTCAGTGTCCTCAATCCTGAGGATGAAGGTGCCGCCGTGGTGGCGGGCGAAGAGCCAGTTGAAGAGGGCTGTTCTGGCTCCTCCCACGTGGAGGTAACCTGTTGGGCTTGGAGCAAACCGAACTCTTACCGTCACAGTCTCCTCCAGAGTTTCAGGGCTAACTCTCGCGAGCGAGCGGTGATTTCTTCCTCGTCTAAAGTGAGCAACCGGCCTTTTTCCATCAGTATTTTACCACCCACGATGACGGTGTCAACCCCGGTTCCATCCATCCCGAAGATTATGTGCCAGGGGTAATTGCCTTCAGTGAGGGGGGTTGTGGGCTGGTAATCAACGGTTATGAGGTCGGCCCAGGCTCCCGGCCTGAGGATTCCAAGGGGCCTTTCGGGCCAGAAGAGGCTGGCCGTCGCAGCATTGTGGCGGAAAGCCATCTTCAGTATGAGATCGGCTCCCAATGCTTTTGGGGGGAGACGCCCCCCGCCGGGGGGC
>DAOUBN010000350.1:0-5933 GCA_034432815.1 Anaerolineae bacterium
ATGGAAGGGCGGGCCATATTCGCCAGGTTTCCGACCCTTAAGGGCAGAATCCCCTTCATCCCCCTCGCCACCCTCCCAACCCCCATTACCCCGATGGAAAAGCTTTCTTCCCGGCTGGGGGCTGAGCTCTGGGTCAAGCGGGACGGCCTCAGCCACCCTGTCTACGGTGGAAACAAGATCCGCAAATTTGAGTTCATCTTCGCCGATATACTGCGCCGGAAAGCCCGTGTGGTGATAACGGGCGGAGCGCTCGGTTCCCACCACACCCTGGCCACAGCTGTGATCGCCCGCCAGTTGGGGATTAAGGCTGTCTGCTGCTATTTCTGCGAGCCCATAACGGATGAGGTGCGGCGCAACCTCCTGATGAGTGTCCCCCTGGGGATTGAAGCCCATTTCTGTGGCGATTATCCTGGTCTCGCCCTGGCCTTCGTCTGGCAATACCTCCGCCACCTTTTCCTCTCCCAACGCCCCCCTTACTTCATTTACCCGGGCGCTTCGGGAACCCTTGGCATCCTGGGCTACGTTAACGCTGCCCTGGAAATCAGGGAACAACTGGATTCCACAGGCATCCCCGAGCCAGAAGCAGTTTTCGTGGCAGTGGGATCCTGCGGGACTTTCGCCGGGCTCCTGCTGGGTGCGAAGCTGGCGAACCTCGGCAGCAGGATAATTGGGGTGAGGGTGGTGGAGGAAAACATCGCCAACCGGGCAAAGGTCGCCCGGATGGTCAACAGGACTGCCCGCTTCCTCCGGAAGCTTGACCCTTCGGTGCCTCCGTTGAAGATCAGGCCAGAGGATGTGGAGCTCCGGGAGGAATACCTGGGGCCAGGCTATGGCTACCCCACGCCCGAAGCTGTGGAGGCTATGAGGCTCGTAGCAGAGCTTGAGGGTTTACCCCTTGAAACCACCTACACCGGCAAAGCGATGGCAGCCCTGCTGGATTATGCCAGGGAAAAACCTGGCTCTTGCCTCCTCTTCGTGGACACTTTCGCCGAGAATCCTCGCCTTGAGGAAGGGGACTACCACCTGCTTCCCGAACGCTTCTGGCCAGTTTTCAACCCTTCGCACCGGGTGCCCTGCTGGTGCATCACAGGGCTCACAAGGCCGGGATATTGCTGGAAAAAATCAGAGGCGCAGGCCTCAGGCTGCGCCTCTTTAGACCCGTAAGGGGGCGCAGGGAGATTCTGTCCCCCTGAGGGGAGTATTTTCCCACCCTCGTTTGCCATGGGTTCGCCTTGGAAAGAGAGGAAGGAGCGGGGGGACACCCCCGCGAGAGGGAGTTTCGCTCCTTTGCCCGCCTAAGCCCTTATCTCCTGCCTCTGGAACAGCACATAGCTCAGGGCAAAGAGGAGGATTGTGGAAGCTACAAGCCCTGTGAGGTGGGGCCAGATGAGCAGGAGGCTCTGGCTCAGGGGGAGGGGGGAACCGAGGATTGCCCCCTGGAGCTGGAAGGCCAGGAGCGGGCCAAGAGCCCGCACCTCAGGGCGGAGGAGAGCCACGGTTATCTCGCCGTAGAGGATGTTCGGGGAAAGGCGCGAGAGGGCCAGAGCAGCCTGAATCTGGGCCAGGTATTCCTCCGGCAGGCCGAAACGGATCGGGCTTACTACCGGAGCCAGCGCATCGGCGATCATCCCCCAGAAAGCCGTGAAGAAGAGCCAGACAGCCATTGAAGCCAGGGCTGAGGTGGCCGGCTGCCGGAAGACCACGGAGAAAAGGAGCGCCAGAGCAAGCCATATCCCTCCGTAGAAAAGGCAAGCCCCCAAGTGCAACAGGCTCCTCGCTACCTCCTCCGCCCTCGGCGGAACGCCCAGGAAAATTATCCCCAGCCCCATCACCAGAAGCCATATCGTCACCAGCATTATGCCCAGGGTGAAGAAGCCCGCCAGGAACTTCCCGAAGAGGAGGGCATCGCGGTAGATGGGCTGGGCCAGGACCCGGGAGATGGTCCGTCGGTTGAATTCCCCATTGACGGAATCAAAGGCCAGGGCTATGGCCACCAGAGGCACCAGGAAGCCCAGAAGGCCCACGAAGGCCGGCAGCGGGTCCCTGTTCACCGTGAAGAGCTTGAGGAAGAGGAAGGGGTCGTGCCCGATCACAGCCCTTATCTGCTGGATAGCCGCATAGACGGTCCCAAAGGCCGTGAGGGCTATCAGCACTTCAAGGATCTGCATCCTCGCGCTGGTCAGGTGGTCGGCCATCTCCTTCGTGGCCACTGCCCACAGGCCTTTCCAGGGCGAACCCTCACGCGTCCTGAGGGTCATTTTTCCACCTCCGCTTTCTCAAAGTAGCGGGAGTAAATTTCATCAAGGTCTGGCTCCTCTATCCAGATGCCCATAAGGCTCCCACCGGCTTCCACCACCGCCCGCACCGCTTCCGAGCGCAGATCCCTTTCGGCTTCGGCCTCGTAGAGGTCCGGAGCCGGCTGGCGGACCTCAAGGATACCGGGGACTTTCCGCAGGGCGCTGGCGATGGCCTCAGGGGAGCCTTTAGCTTCCAGCCGTATCCGGCAGGCGCTCCCCAGGACTTTCCGGGCCAGCTCGCTGACAGTCCCCTCAAGGACCATCTTCCCCTTGTGGAAGAGGCCGACCCGGTCGCATATTTTCTGGACCTGGGAGAGGATGTGGGAGGAGAGCATGACCGTGATCCCCCGCTCTTTGAGTTCCCGGACCAGCTCCAGGAACTCCCTTGCTCCTTCGGGGTCAAGCCCCTGAGTTGGCTCATCCAGGATTATCAGGCTGGGGTTTTTGATGAGGATCTCCGCCAGCCCCAGGCGCTGGCGCATCCCCCTGGAGAAGGTGGCCACTGGCTTATCGGCCACGTCTTTGAGGCCAACCTGCTCCAGAGCCTCTTCTATGCGGCGATATGCTTCCCGGCGGGGCAGGCCGTTCAGCTTGGCTATGTAAATCATGTTCTCCCTGGCCGTCAGGTCGTCGTAAAAACCCACCAGCTCCGGCAGATACCCCACCCTGGATTTGACGCTCAGGGGCTGGCGGGCTGGGTCAAGCCCCAGAACTTTCACAGTGCCGGAAGTGGGTTCGGTGAGGCCCAGGAGCATGAGGATGGTGGTGGTCTTTCCGGAGCCGTTTGGCCCCAGCAGGCCGAAGACTTCCCCTTCCCGGACCTGCAGGTTGAGCCTGTCCACTGCTACAAGCTCTCCGTAGCGCTTTGTGAGCTCCCTGGTCTCTATTACTACCTCTCCCATGGCTCAACCCCCGGCTCAATCTTAACGCCGGCCGAAGCGCATGACAGCCAGGGCCACCACCAGAACCGCTATTCCGATTATCCCTATGCCCACAACCCCCCAGAGGGTGGAGGTGAGCACGGTGATGCGGAAGTCAACGGAAGTGGTGGAGCCCTCTTTTGGGGTGGCCGAAAGGGTGAGCATGTAATCGCCAGCAACGGCCTTCTCGCTCGGGCGCACTTTCACGGTAACTTCCACCTGTTTCCCGGCAGGTATCTCGGCGATCTCCTCAGAAGGCTCAAACTTCACGCTCCACCCCGAGGGTTCGTAGGCGTTCAGCTTGACGCCGTAGGCAGGGGCGGAGCCATTGTTCTGGATCACAACCTTGAGGGGGGATTCGCGCCCTGCGTAGGCCTGCCCTGAAAGCCTCCCATCGGGAGTCGTGATGGAGAGCTTCGGCTGGCCGGTTATTTCGGCCACGATGGTGGCGGAAGCTTCCGCCTCGGGACCCTGGGCCCTCAGGACTATGGAGTAGCTCCCGGCCGGCAGATCAGCGAAAGGCTCCACTTCCACCGTAAGGCGCTCCGAGCCGTTGGCCTTTATCGGTATGCTGGACACATCCTTTCCGTAAGATTTGAAGCTGACCAGCAACCCCCTGGGGGCATCGGCGCTGAGGTTGACCGTTATATCCTCATCGCCTTCGTTCTTCACGGTCAAATCGTATCGGAAGGTGGTGGTGGAAGTCCCCCTCAGGGTGGGGAGTTGAACTTCCATTGATAGCTTGGGGGGAAGTTTCTCCTTGAATACCAGTTCCAGAGGGAAGGAGGCGGTAAGCCCGGAGCTTTCGGCCACCACGGTGAAAGTGAAGGAACCCGAGGACAGGCCAGCGGGCGGCTCAAGCCTGAGGGAGACGGAAGCTTCTTCCCCTGGCTGGACATAAACCGCCTGGATTATATCCCCTCCGCCGCGGAAGGTGGCAGTCCACCCTTCGGGCAGGCCTTTTATGCTCAGGCGGACAAAACGGGCTGAGGAGCCGTTGTTCTTTATAGTCAGGTCAAAGTAGGGTGTTTTCCCTGGCTCAATCACCCGGGAAGGGTAGCGGGTGAAAATGGACAGCTCTGTCGGGTTCCCTCCCTGGGCGAAAACAGGCGCAGCCACCAGAGCCAAAAGAGTGGTCAGAATCAGCCAGCGAAGCCACTTCATCCTCACCACCTCCTTTGAAGGTTTTGAGCGCCATCGCAACATAAAAAGATTATATGCCCTGCAGGTAGCCTGTCAAATCAGGCAGCCCCCCAGCCAGAGCTTTTCAATAGGGGTGGAGGGGGCAGAGCTCCATCCCGGGGGGTCGTGGGGGGTGTCCCCCGAAAATGGGGGGTCCAAGGGGCGAAGCCCCCTGGCAGGGGGTATGGGGGATGTGCCCCAGGAAAAACAAATCAAGGGGCGAGAAGCCCCCTCCTGCAACCTGCCCACGAGTGGGCCCCTGAACCCTGGCGAACCTCCAGCAAACGAGGGTGGGAAAAATCGAGGGGTGCAGGAGGACTAAGCTCCCATGCCGGGGGGCTACGGGGTGTCCCCCCACCCTTTCTCCAAAGAAGGCGAATAACGAATTGCGAATGGCGAAAAATTATCTACTCATTCGCAATTCGCCATTCGTTCATTCGCCATTCAAGCCCTGCGCTCCTTGAACATTTCCCACAGCCTGAGCCACTCTTCCACGCTCAGGGTCTCGGCTCGTCTTTCGGGGCTTATCCCTGCTTCTAAAAGGAGCCTTTCCGCCTCATCCCTGGCGAGGGAGAGGCTCTTTTGCAAAGCATTGCGGAGGGTTTTGCGCTTTCCGCTGAACCCCGCCCTTACCAGGGTGAAAAAACTGCTTTCCTCTTCTCCGGATATGAGGGGCTCCGGCAGCATTTCCAGCTTCAACACTGCCGAGTCCACTTCAGGCGGGGGGAAGAAGGCTCCTGGGGGAAGATAGGTCACGAGTTCGGGCCGGGAATAGACCCTCACGCTGACCGATAGGAGGCTCATCTCTCCGGGAGGGGCCAGGATCCTCTGGGCCACTTCTTTCTGGACTGTCACCACGGCCAGGGATGGCCTCGGGGTGTTCTCAAGGAAGTGGCGCAGTATGGCCGAGGTTACATAGTAGGGCAGGTTTCCTGCCAGTTTGTAGGGCTTTCCAGCGCATCCCCCCCGCTCCAGCAGGACCGCCGGGGGGAAGTCCAGGATATCCCCTTCCACCACCGTAACGTTGGGGAAGCCCGCGCAGATTTCCCGGAGGGTTTCCGCAAGGCGTCTATCAATTTCCACTGCTATAACTTTGGCGACCCTGGCGGCTAAGGGTATGGTGAGGAATCCTGTGCCCGCTCCCACTTCCACAACCACGTCTTGGGGCTGAGGGTTGAGGGCTTCCAGAATAGCTTTGAGGCCTCTGGGGCTGACCATGAAGTGTTGCCCCAGGCTCTTGCGCGGCCTTATCCCCCTTTCTTTCAGGATTTTTCTGGGGTCCGGCGCTTCCATCAGGGTTTGTCCTGGCTCATAAGATGTGAAGACAGGGGGCTTTCGCCCCCCCCTGCACCCCCCGCTCGTGGGCGGGTTGCAGGAGGTGGCTGCTTACCCCCAACCTTTGGAAAGAGAAGAAAAGGTGGGGGGACACCCCCCACGGCCCCCCGGGAGGGGGCGGAGCCCCCTCCACCCCCAACTTTTCCCCCTCGTGGGCGGGTCGCAGGAGTTCCCTTCTCGCCCCTTGATTTGTTTTTCC
>DAOUBN010000351.1:0-1962 GCA_034432815.1 Anaerolineae bacterium
TTGCGGGGGTTAGGGTAAAGGGCAACGGAAGCTTCAAAGAAGTCGGCTGCTTCCTTGTCGGCGGTGAGGGTTCGGGCCTCGGATGGGGAAAGGCCATACTGCTTCTGGAAGCGCTC
Organism: Anaerolineae bacterium; assembly: GCA_034432815.1. Classification (GTDB taxonomy): domain Bacteria; phylum Chloroflexota; class Anaerolineae; order SpSt-600; family SpSt-600; genus SpSt-600. Next base: position 117 of record DAOUBN010000351.1, read on the forward strand.
GCTCCGGGCATCGGGTAGTTCAGGCAGGGAAGCCTTTAGCTTTTCCACCCATTCTCTGCTTATGACCAGGGGCGGGAGGTCGGGCTCAGGGAAGTAGCGGTAATCGTGGGCGTATTCCTTGGTGCGCTGGATGACTGTCCTCCCCTTCTCTTCATCCCACCCTACTGTGATCTGCTCCACCTTCTTTCCCTGCTCCAGGAGCCTCTTCTGCCTCTCAATCTCGTATTCAAGGGCCTGCTTGACGAACCGGAAGGAGTTTATGTTCTTGATTTCAACCCTGGTCCCGAGTTCAGTGGAACCTTTTGGTCTTATGGAGACATTGGCTTCGCAGCGCATCGCCCCTTTTTCCATGTCGGCTGTGGAGACGCCCAGGTAGCGGAGGATGGTGCGGAGTTTGATGAGGTATTGCCTGGCCTCTTCCGGGGATCGGATGTCGGGCTCGGTCACTATCTCCATGAGGGGGACACCGGCTCGGTTGAAGTCAATGAGGGTGTAATCCCCCAAGTGGAAGAGTTTAGCAGTGTCCTCCTCCGGGTGGACCCCCCGGACCCGGATGCGGCGGACTTGGCCGTCCGCTTCCACTTCCAGCCAGCCGTTGAAGCAGAGGGGCAGGTCATACTGGGAGATCTGGTAGCCTTTGGGGAGGTCGGGGTAGAAGTAGTTTTTGCGGTCAAATTTGGCGAACTCGGCTATCTGGCAGTTGAGGGCCAGGCCCGTCATTATGGTGTATTCCACTGCTTTTCGGTTGATGACCGGGAGGGTTCCGGGCATTCCGAGGCATACAGGGCAAACCAGGGTATTTGGTTCGGCGCCGAAGGTTTCGGCGCTGCAGGAGCAGAACATTTTGGATTTGGTGAGGAGCTGGACGTGGACTTCCATTCCTATTACGGCTTCATATTCCATCCTTACCTCCCTTGAACCGGAGGGAGCTCCTTCCCCTCCGCTCCCGATTTTTTTCCCCACCCTCGTTTGCTGAGGGTTTGCCTGGGTTCAGGGTCCTCCTCGTGGCCGGGTTGCAGGAGAGGGCTACTCACCCCTTGATTTGTTTTCTGGGGGGACACCCCTCAGACCCCCTGGCAGGGGGCTTTGCCCCCTGCACCCCCGTTTTCCCCACCCTCGTTTGCTGAGGGTTTGCCTGGGTTCAGGGTCCCCCTCGTGGCCAAGTTGCAGGAGTTTCCAGCTCGCCCCTTGCTCTGTTTTTTCTTGGGGGGACACCCCCATGCCCCAGGGAGGGGGCTTTGCCTCTTCCACCCCCATTTTAGGGATACCCCCACGGCTCCCTGGGAGGGAGGCTTCGCCCCCTGCACCCCCTTCTCTGGGGGCACATCCCCTCACCCCTGACGTTTGAGCTGGTCCAGCTTCTCCCTGAGCAGCCTGGAGGCCAGGGCGGGATCGGCCCTGCCGCCGGTGGCCTTCATCACCTGACCCATGAAGAACCCGAAGGTGGATTCCTTCCCGCCGAGGTATCTCTCCAGAGCATCGGGGTTGGCCCTGATGACTTCTTCCACAACCCCGGCGAGGTAAGTTTCATCGGAGATAAGGGCGAGACCCTTGCTCTTCACGATGGTTTCCGGGTCTTCCCCGGTGCTGAACATCTCCCTGAGCACTGATTTCGCTGTGTTCTGGTTTATGACGCCCTTGTCCACCATGGTTATGAGCTTGACGAGGCTTTCGGGAGGGAATTTGAGGGAATCAAAGGTGGTGCCGGTCTCCCCCAGGAGGCGGAATATTTCGCCTGTTATCCAGGGCACGAGCTTGCGGGGGTTAGGGTAAAGGGCAACGGAAGCTTCAAAGAAGTCGGCTGCTTCCTTGTCGGCGGTGAGGGTTCGGGCCTCGGATGGGGAAA
>DAOUBN010000352.1:0-3031 GCA_034432815.1 Anaerolineae bacterium
CCCGCCTACGAGTGGGACCCTGAAGCCAGGCTCAGCCGCAGCAAACGGGGGTGGGAAAAGAGGAGAAAGGGCGGGGGGATACCCCCCGCAGCTCCCCTGCGCCCCCTTTTGTTGAAGCATTGAAAAAACCCTGGGCCGGGGGATATTGTCCTGATTTCCCGACAGGTGCTAAAATATATTGAGGGGCTTATGAGCGAAGGAGTGGTCGCGCTCTTCATAGATTACGAAAACCTGTCCCGCAGCGTGCAGGAGCAATTAAACGAGCCCCTTCAGCTCCAGAAGATCCTGCAGGTTGCGGAGCGCTACGGGCGGGTCATAATCCGGCGGGCCTATGCGGACTGGAGCTCCTGTCCGCAGCAAAGGGAACTTTACTCCCTTGGGATTGAGCAGGTCCATGCCGGCGGCCGGACCAAGAACGCCGCTGACATCCGCCTGACCATTGATGCGGTCAGCGTTGTGGCAGCTGGTGAGCTTCCCCTCACCCACATTGTGCTGGCCTCGGGCGACGGCGATTTCACCGATCTCGTTCACTACTTGCACAGGAAGGGGAAATTCGTGGTCGGGATCGGGGTGCGGGCAACCAGTGCCACTTCCCTCATATCCGCCTGCGATGAATTCGTCTATTACGATGACCTCCTGGAAAGAGGGCCCCAGTTGCCTGAAGAGGACGAAGTGAGCCGTTACCTTAAGGCTCTCTTCCCCAAAATTCGGATGACTTCAAACCCCTATCGCCCCTGGATCATCCTTGACTTCTACAAGGTTGTGCGGCAGAATCCCGGCCTTTCCCTCAATGCCCTGAGCGAAAAGCTCCGGGAGCACTACCAGGCTCACCACCCTGAAATCCCTCAGGCCGTGGTTAACGAAGTGGTTCATCAGTTGTTCCACACCTATGCCTTTGATTTTACGCCTCCTTACAGGCAGGAAGGGCCTCCGCTCTGGGACCGGTCTGCTTCCCTGAAGGAAGGCATCCGCTCCGGAGGGGATCTCCTCAGGCACTGCGATCTGGGTTTGCTCCGGATCATCTCAAGCAACCTGAAGGAGCCCCTTGACCCCGTAGTTGCGGCCAGGCTCCTCTACGGCCGAAGCGATGACCCGCGCCTCCTGGAATACATCCGGGGCCTGATAAAGGAACTGGGGCAGGGGTGAGCGTGCGCTCAGAGGGTGAAGAAATACCTGCTCAGTTCCCAATCAGTTACCCTTATCCGGTATTCATCCCACTCCTTACGCCTGGCCTCCAGGAAGCGCCTGAAAGCGTGCTCCCCTAAGGCCTTCCTCATGAGTTCGCTCTTCTCCATCTCATCCAGGGCTTCGGCTAAGGAGCCGGGGAGAGTCCGGATGTAGAGTTCCCTGAGGCGGGCGTCGTCAAAGTGGTAGACATCCTCCTCCACCGGGTCCGGTGGCCACAGGCCTTTCTCAATCCCGTCAAGGCCGGCGTGGAGCATTGCGGCGAAGGCAAGGTAGGGGTTGCAGCTGGGGTCGGGGCAGCGCAGTTCTATCCTCGTGGCGTTTTCCTTGCCCTTGGGGAAGGCAGGGACCCTTATAAGGGCGGAGCGGTTTATCCTGCCCCAGCATATGTAGACGGGGGCCTCGTATCCTGGGACGAGGCGCTTGTAGGAGTTGACGGTGGGGGCCACCACTGCCGTCAGAGCTCTGGCATGCTCCAGCTGTCCGGCTATGAAATGGTAGGCCAGCTCTGAAAGGCCGTATTTGTCTTTCGGATCGTGGAAAGCATTGCGCCCATCCAGGGTGAAGAGGCTCTGGTGGGTGTGCATCCCCGAACCGTTTATCCCGAAGATGGGCTTGGGCATGAAGGAAGCGTGGAGGTTATGGGCCTGGGCCACGGCTTTGATCACATACTTGGTGGTTATGACATTATCGGCGGCGGTCAGGGCATCGGAGTAGCAGATATCCACCTCGTGCTGGCCTGGGGAGCACTCGTGGTGGTCCATCTCAATCTCAATGCCCATGGTCTGGAGAAGGCTGATTATCTCGGAGCGCACCACAGCGGCCTGGTCCCTTGGCGAAAAATCAAAGTAGCCTCCGACGTCGTGGGGGACCGGCTGAGGCCTGGGGGCTTCGTTCATCTTGAAGAGGAAGAACTCAATTTCGGTGCCCACGTTGTAGTTGTAGCCCATATCTCTGGCTTTCTGCATGGCTCTCTTGAGGATATGCCGGGGGTCGCCCTCAAAGGGTTTGTAATCGGGGGTGAAGACATCGCAAATAAGGCGCGCCTTGCGCATGCTTTCCGGCTCCCAGGGCAGGACGCAGAAAGTGGAGGGGTCGGGAATCAGGAGCATATCGCTCTCGAATATGCGGGCGAAGCCTTCAACTGAGGAGCCGTCAAACCAGACCCCCCGCTCAAAGGTTTCTTCCAGGCGTTTTGCCGGGATGGTGGCGCTTTTGACCGAGCCGGTTATATCGGTGAACTGGAGCACTATGAAGCTTATATCCTCATCTTTGACCCGGCGCAGCACCTCTTCTGGAGTCAAGCTCTTAGCCATGGCGCACCTCCGTAGTGAAAAAATGAAAAGCCTCCGAGCCCTGCGAGAGCCCGGAGGCTTCATGGCCTCCCTTTATTCAAGCTGGTTAAATTATAACGCAAACATCCTCCCTGCGCAACCATGCTTAGCAAAGGAAAAACAGGGTGTGCAGGGGGACGGAGTCCCCCTGACGGGGAGAGGTGGGGGGTGTCCCCCCACCCTCGTTTGCTTCGGGTCCGCCCGCCTTCAGGGTCCCACTCGTGGGCAGGTTGCGGGGAGGGCCTGCTCGCCCCTCAATTTGTTTTTCTGGGGGGACACCCCCCAGACCCCCCGGGATGGGGCTCCGCCCCCTCCACCCCCGTGAAAAGGGGGGGCGGGCGGACGGAGTCCCCCTGACGGGGGGCGTGGGGGGTGTCCCCCCACGAAAACTAAGAGGGGGGCGAGTTGCCTTCTCCTGAAACCCGCCTACGAGTGGGACCCTGAAGCCAGGCTCAGCCGCAGCAAACGGGGGTGGGAAAAGAGGAGAAAGGGCGGGGGGATACCCCCCGCAG
>DAOUBN010000353.1:0-3576 GCA_034432815.1 Anaerolineae bacterium
TATTCGTGGAGCCATCCCGCGTGGTTGGCAACCAGGCATCTTTCAGGCCCGATGTGAACGCGAGGGACAGGCGCGGCCTTGGCGGAAAGAGGGAGCACGGGACTACCATCTGCTTCCTCAACCTCTATGAAGATGTAAAGGGAGCCATTGACCTGAGGTTTCAGCGCAGGGCGGCCTCTTTCAGGGCCAACACAGGCGACAGCATGGAGGTTAACCCCCAGCTCCTCCTGGACCTTTCCCTGAGGCCTCCCGGAAAAAGGAGGGACGTCATTTACACTTACGATGACTATAACCCGGAGGATGCCCTCAATGCTTTCTACCTCCAGGGCCCCGGCGAGCCTGGAACGATCACCTGGGATGAAAGGGCTTTTTCCATGGCCAGGGCTCAGCTCAGCAAGATTGTTTCCCGCTTCAATCTCGGAACCTTCTACGGCAACGAACACAGGGCCAATTCTTCGGAGATCCTTGAGGCGGAACTGGCTGAAGAGCTGGGGGAAAGCCTCCGGCCGGCCAGCATTGAACTGATGCGGGTTGCCCTGAAAGGCGTTCCCTTGCAGGTTCTGGATTATTCCCTCAGGGACTGGGAGGCAAGCGTGGAGTTGAAGGAGAAGCCACTGGAAGCAGGGGCCGAAGCGGCCTACTGGAGGCAGGTATGCGAGGCGAGGGTTGCCTTCCTCCAGGAACTGATGGGGAAAATCTCGGATGCCCTCCGCGGAGCAAGCAGGAGCACTCTGGAGATAACCCTGGCGATGCGCCTGGCCAACATCGTGGAGGAGCTGGCCTGCTCCTTAGCCAGCAGGGGATTGCTGTCGCCTGAGACAGCACGAACCCTGGAAGAGATAGGGATGTTCAAAGCCCTTTCGCCCGGGAAGAGTTGACATGGTCATGCCCCTGATTTTTCTGGCTTTAAGTGTAATTTTTGTGATTTTATCGGCCTTCTGGACGGTCATCCTTTTTCTGAAAGATTTCTACAGGCTCAGTAGCCAGTGGGAGGCATTCTGGTGGCTTCTGGGCTACTTCATCCGCAGGCTTGCGCAGTGGAACTCCGTCGTCATAAGGGAGGGGAAGATTGCCGGGCCTGATAGGGCCGCGGCGAGGATAGGAGGACCAGGCTATGCGGTTATTCTGGAGGACAGCGCTGCCGTTTTTGAGCGATACGGCAGGATAACCCGGGTTCTGGGTCCGGGCTACTACTGGCTTGATCCCTACGAGAGACCCAGGGGAGCTGTGGACCTGCGCCCGCAGACGAGGAGAATTCAGGTCCGGGGGTTCACCAGGGACGGGATCCCGGTGCAGGGGGAAGTTGAGATTGAATTCCAGCTCCACCAGATTACCAGGATCGGGCCTGAGAAGGCGCCTGGGGAAAGGAGAAGCCGGAGGTTCAGGTCTTTCTATACTTTCTCCTGGGGAGGAACACTAAAGGCCGTTCACCATGTGCCGGTCCGGGAAGGCTCCCCAATGACGCCAGGGGAAGTGGTTGGGGAAGAGGTTGCTTACCAATTCCAGAAAGTTGTGGAAGCTCACAACCTGAACGAACTCTTAGCCTGCTACCCTGAAGCTGCTCCTGGGGAAGGGAAGGGGCTGGTTTCCAGAGATGCGATGCGTATCCTGGAAACCGAGCTCTTCAACGCCCTCAGGGCTGCCCTGAAGAGGTGGGGATACCAGGTGAATCGCCTTCAGATCAACGCTCTGGATGTTTCCGAGGAGGCGAAAGAGAGGGTGAAGGCCAGGTTCTTCGCCCTGTGGAAGTCTTACAGGCTGGCGAAGCTCAAGGGCAAGGAAGCCGAGGCAGATGTATCGGCGCTCCTGGTCATGGGCAGGGCCAGGGCCTATGCCGAGGCCAAATTCATAGAGGATCTGGCTTCGGAAATAGCGGCGCTCAGCCGCACAAGCCTGGACAGGCAGATGATTCCGGCAATAGCCTTCGTGAATGTCCTTGGCAATCTGCTTGCAAACATAAAAGAGGAAAGTCAGTTCCTGCTTCCCGGCTGGATTCTGGAGCAGATGGATTACCTGAAGAAGTTGCTGGCTCTTCCCTGAGCCATCAGAAGCCTATGGAAATCTCCTGCGGGTCCACATGATCGTTGAAGGGGTCTATGCGCACGTCTTCGTGGATGAGGCCAGCCCAGAAGTGGATGGGGTTGCGTGGGGGTTTATGGACTATCTGGATGCAGCCGGTGACGAGGGAGCGCTGGCCTGGCATTAAGAAGCGGTATTCACGGCCATCCTTCACCCGCACTTCGCAGTTGTCGCCGCAAACTGCCCACCGGAAGGGGTAAGGGCGCCCGCTGGAGTTGGTCTCAAAGTCTATGCCCACCCTCCACACTCCCGGCTCTTCATACCAGCCCAGGGTGTTGAAGTTTTCAATGCTCTTGTATGTGGTGCCAGGGGGCGGACCGCTGGTGCGGATGGGAACGGCCCCGTAGTTTTCCACTGTAAGGGTGAAGCAGAGGGTTGAACCCAGGGGCACGATCTTCGGGTAGAATTCCACTTCCCCTTCCAGGATGTCAGCCCTGGGGACGCCCCCTTCCTTTATAACCAACGTTCTGGTGACCACTGTGCGGTTGCCGGCAAGGTCCTGGGCTTCAGCCACCACGAAATAGGTGCCATCGGGGGGAGGCTCAGCTCGCTGGTCCACACCGCCTTCGTAGTCGTAGATGTGCATCCCCGGCTCACCGGGCTTCACGTCCCTTTCCTTCTCCACCAGGGGGTAACGCCGGCCATCGGGCCCCACGAGGTAAACGTGGGTCTCGGCCTTTTTGGTCAGGTAGTAGGATATGGTGACCCTGTCATCCAGGCCATCCTGGTTGGGGGTGAACTCTTCGGGGTAAACAGTGAAGTTAAGAAGCTGAGGGGGATTCGTATCGGCATCGGCGATCACAAGGGTGCCCTGGGCCCTTTCGGTCCTGCCGTAATCGTCGGTGGCTTCAATAACCCAGGTGTAGCGGCCATCGGGCAGGACCCGGTCCTGAACCACGCCCCCGAAGTATATGGTGTATTCGCCTATGGAGCGCCTCTGTTCTTTCCGGAAGTAATGGGCCTGGTTGTTCTCGTCCAGAAAGTAGATGGAGACGAAGGCGTTTCGGTTGAGCCGGTAATTTATCACGGCCACATCGGTATCGCCGTCAGCGTTGGGGGTTATGCGTTCTGGCCAGACGCTGGCCCCCGAAAGGAGAGGGGTAAGCCCACAGGTGTTAACCATGGGCAGCAGGCTGGCGAGGATAACCAGGTTGAGGAGTCCCCGGAAGAATTTGGCAGTCAATTTTCCCTCCCTGACCAGTTATGCCTCCAGATCCAGGCTAAGATTATATCCCTGGGGGCGGTTTTGTCCAAACCCGGAAGGGGCTTTTAAAGGGGGCAGAGGGACATCCCCTCGCCTCCCGCCGTTTTTCCCCACCCTCGCTGGCTCAGGGTTCGCCAGGGTTCAGGGCCCCCTCGTGGGCGGGTTGCGGGAAAAAGCAGGGGGTGCAGGGGGACGGAGTCCCCCTGGCGGGGGGAAGTGGGGGTGTCCCCTCACCAAAAACAAAAGTGGGGGCAAGTTGGCAACTCCTGGAACCCACCCACGAGTGGGAGGCT
>DAOUBN010000354.1:0-3695 GCA_034432815.1 Anaerolineae bacterium
ACCCCCCCCAGCCCCCCCGGGAGGGGGCTATGCCCCCTCCACCCCCATGAAAGAGGAAAACAGGGGGTGCAGGGGGACATAGTCCCCCTGACGGGGGGAAGTGGGGGGTGTCCCCCCACGAAAACAAAAGGGGGCGAGTTGCCATCCCCTGAAACCCGCCTCCGAGTGGGAGCTTGAAGCACGGCTGAGCCACAGGGAACGGGGGCGGGGAAAGACAAAAAAGGCGGGGGGACACCCCCTCCACCCCCTGACTTGTTTTTCCGGAGCACATCCCCAGGCCCTCTGGACACCTCCAGCAGATGCGGTTTTTCAAAACAGCCACGGATCTGCTAAAATGTCGGGCAGAGGTGGGAGAAATGGATTTCTGGACAAAGCTTGAAAGGGCCATCCGCCACAATAATTCGCTTCTCTGCGTAGGGCTTGACCCCGATCCGGCCCGCATCCCTCAGGCTTTCCGGAAAGAGAAAGACCCTGTCCTGGCCTTCAACCTCAAAATCATTGAAAGCACCGCCGATCTTGTGTGCGCCTACAAGCCCAATCTGGCTTTCTACCAGGCTCTGGGCCTGGAAGGGATCACCGCCCTGCGCAGGACTATAGAAGCCATACCCCCTGAAATCCCCGTCATCCTTGATGCCAAATGGGGGGATATAGGCTCCACGGCCGAAGCGTATGCGGAAGCGGCTTTTGAGTTCTTCAGGGCCGATGCCGTCACCCTGAACCCTTACCTGGGCACCGATTCCCTTAAGCCCTTCCTGGCGCGGGAAGGGAAAGGCCTCTTCATCCTGTGCCATACTTCCAACCCCGGCGCTATGGATTTCCAGACTCGCCTGACGGAAGGCTTGCCCCTCTACCTCAGGGTGGCGGAATGGGCCGCAAGGCTTTCGCCCCGCATCGGGCTGGTAGTAGGGGCCACTTACCCCGATTCAATCCGGGCCGTCCGGGAGATCGCCCCAGAAGCATGGCTCCTCCTCCCCGGCATAGGAGTCCAGGGGGGCGATCTGGAAAGAGCCCTTGAGGCTGGACTGGCCGGACCTGAAGGCCGGGTTATTGTGAACGTTTCCCGCGGGGTCATTTATGCAGATGACCCACGCCGGGAAGCCGCCGATTACCGCAATCGCATAAACCGGATGCGGGAAATCTCAGGAGCCCCTTCCCCTTTCCCCGCCCGCCTGACCCTTGACCTCTTTGACGCCGGCTGCATACGCTTCGGGAACTTCACCCTGGCCTCGGGCAAACCCTCGCCCATATACATTGACCTGCGCCTCTTAGCTTCCCATCCCTTTCTGCTCCGCAAGGTCGCTGCAGCTTATGTGAAGCTCCTTTCGCCCCTGCACTTTGACCTCATAGCGGCCATCCCCTACGCTGCCCTGCCCCTGGGAACCCTGGTCGCTCTGGAGATGGGCAAGCCTCTTATCTACCCCCGCAAGGAAGCAAAAACTTACGGCACCGCCCGGACTATTGAGGGCGAGTTCAGGCCCGGCCAGCGCGCTGTCGTCCTGGACGATCTCATCACCACGGGTGATAGTAAGCTCAGGGTTATTGAACCCCTTGAACAGGCCGGCCTCCAGGTCAGGGACATTGTGGTTCTGATAGACCGGGAGCAGGGGGGAAGGGAATTCCTTGAGGCCAGAGGTTACGCCCTCCATTCTTTCCTCCGGCTCAGGGAGATGCTGGAAGTGCTGGCAAAGGAGGGGCGCATCTCTCCCGAGGAGCGGGACAGGATCGCTTCTGAACTCTGGGGGAAGGGTGAAGGATGAACGCTGTGCCTGACCTGACAGTGGAGCTGTGCGGACGCAGGCTAAAAAACCCTCTCGTGCTGGCTTCGGGCATACTCGGGACAGGGCCCGAGCTCCTGGCCCGGGTGGCGGAAGCAGGCGCCGGAGCGGTGACTACCAAATCCTGCAGTCTGGCGCCCCGTTCCGGACATCCCAACCCCACCGTCCTGGACTGGGGCCACGGTCTTATAAATGCTGTGGGACTGGCTAACCCCGGGGCTGAGGCGATGGCCGGGATTATCGCCGAGGCCAGAAGGCTTTTAGCTCCCACCGGCGCACTGATTATAGCCAGCATATTTGGAGGAACTGTCGCCGAATTCGCTGAGGTTGCCCGCATCGTTTCCGGAGCATCCCCCGATTTCATTGAAGTCAACGTATCCTGCCCTAATGTTGAGGGAGAGTTTGGCCGTCCCTTTGCTGCCGACCCCCAGGCTGCGGCAAGGGTTACCGAGGCTGTGAAAAAAGTTGCTTCTGTGCCCGTTATTGTGAAACTTTCACCCAACGTGACCGACATCGTGGAAGTGGCCTGCGCCGTTGAAGAGGCTGGCGCCGACGCCATCTGCGCCATAAACACTGTTTCCGGCATGCTCATAGACATCCACGCTCGACGCCCCATCCTGGCCAACCGGACAGGAGGGATCTCCGGGCCGGCCATAAAGCCCATAGCCCTGCGGTGCGTCTACGAAATAACCAGGAAGGTGAAGATCCCGGTCATAGGGACCGGAGGGATCACCACTGGAAGGGATGCCATGGAGATGATTATGGCAGGCGCCACTGCCGTCGGAATAGGCTCGGCCATCTATTACCGGGGCATCCAGGCCTTCAGCCTCATCCTGAAGGAGCTTGTGGGGCTCATGCAGGAGCTTGGATACCGGAGCCTGGAGGAGGTGAGGGGGGTTGCCCACTGCCTTTAACCTGCCTGTCCCTCTCACAATAAGCCGGGTCAGGGACGAAAGCCCCCGGGTTAAGACTTTCTTTCTGGAAGGGGAACTGGAGGCCACCCCAGGGCAATTCGTGATGGTCTGGCTCCCGGGGGTGGACGAGAAGCCCTTCAGCCTGGTGAACAATTCCCCTGTGGTCTTAACGGTGGCCAGGGTTGGGCCTTTCACCACAAGGCTGCACGAGAAAGGGCCAGGCGATACCATCTGGCTCCGCGGGCCATACGGGAACGGGTTCTCGGTTGAGGGAAAGAAATTGCTCCTTGTGGGAGGAGGCTATGGAGTTGCGCCCCTGCTCTTCTTAGCCCGACGGGCCGCCTTGCAAGGGTGTTCGGTTGAGGTGATTGTCGGAGCGCGGTGCGCTGGGGATTTAATCCTTGTGAGGGATTTTGAAGAGGCAGGCTGTCGGGTGCACCTGGCCACGGAGGATGGCTCCCTGGGCTTCCGGGGCAAGGCTCCCGAACTGGCTCGCCACCTCATTCCCCACCTCAGGCCCGATGCCCTCTACGGCTGTGGCCCAGAGGGGATGCTGGAGGCCCTGGAGGAGATAGCCTGCTCGCTGGGGATCCCGGCTCAGCTCAGCTACGAAGGATACATGCGGTGCGGCTTCGGCGTGTGCGGCTCGTGCGAACGAAGGGGCTGGCTCGTGTGCCGGGATGGCCCGGTAATCAAAACGGGAAATTCCCCTGCCAGGTGAGGGAATTGAGGGCGAAGCCCCCATGCCGGGGCCTGGGGATGTGCCCCCAAAAACAAATTCCCCCACCCCCGTTCCCTGTAGCTCAGCCAGGCTTAAGGGGCCCCCTCGTGGGCGGGCTTCAATAGGTGCCAGCTCGCTCCCACTTTAGTTTTCGTGGGGGGACACCCCCCACATCCCCCCGCCAGGGGGACAGAGTCCCTCTGCACCCCCTGTTTTTCTTTGTGTGGGGGTGGAGGGGGCATAGCCCCCTCCCGGGGGGTCGGGGGGGTGTCCCCCCAGAGAGAC
>DAOUBN010000355.1:0-1602 GCA_034432815.1 Anaerolineae bacterium
CCGTCTGGCGACCAGGAGAGTTCTTCCTTGGCACCAGGCCTGGAAAAGACGGAAATTGATCCCCCTGTTTCCAGGTCCAGAATCCTGACCTCAGGGCTCTCCCCGGAGAGGAAAGCGATGAAACGGCCATCAGGAGACCAGCACGGGCTTGCATCCTCGCTTTCTCCACTGGTGAGCTGCCTAAGAGCTCCGCTTTCCAGGTCAAGAAGGTGCAGGTGGGGCCAGCCATCTGAAGGGTGAACCAGGACTGCTTCCCTCCGCCGGGGTGAGAGGAAAGGCCCGTTTGAGCCGAGGCCTTCCACGAAATCGGAGGGGAAGCCCCTGGGCTCCCCCAGAACCGTTAGCACCCTCTCAGACCCTGTCGGGAGGGGGGCTAAAGCCAGTTCAGCGGTGGTTCGGGTTTCGTTGTAACGGGTAAACAGGATCTGTTCCCCGCTAACCCATTGCGGGTTCGCCACAGTTCCCGGGGTGTCGGTGGACCAGAGGATTTTCCCGCTTTCAGGGGAAACTATGGCGATGTCCAGGCCCTGAGGGGCCGGTTTCAGGCGCCGGAAGGCCACCGCTATCAGAGTCCCATCGGGGGACCATTTAAGCTGGGGAGCAAATCTGTAAACGGGTCCGGGGAGGGATATAATGGAGGAGGAAGCGGTTTTGAAATCATAAATACACAATGCCTGCCCGCGCCTGAAAGCGAGACGCAACCCGTCCGGGGACCAGGAAGGATGCGATTCCTCTTCAGAGCCAGGGGTAAGCCTTTCCTGCCGGCGTGCCTTAAGGTTGTAAACCCATAAGCCATCGGCTACCCGGATGAGGAGGGAGGAGTCGGGGTGCCAGGCGAAGGAAGGCTGCACCCCTCCCCACATCTTGGCGCCTGGAGTAGATGGGAGGGGAGGCAAAAACTCAACCTTACCCGAAGGTTCAGCCAGGCAAAAGCTTCCCTCCCTGGCACCCCTTGGGGCAAAAGCCAGGCGAGACCCTTCGGGAGCCCATTTCACTTCAGATGGGCACCAGAGCCTCAGGAGATCATCCAGCCCGGCAATTGCCGAAGTCACGGTCCCCTGAACCTGGCGAAAAGGGCGTAACCATGGGGTGTGAGGACGGGCTTGAGGCCCTTTACGTAAGCATATGGAACCGAGCCATGGGTGATCCAGACAGCGATGGCGTCTTCTTCCATAATCTTCTGCATCTCTACATACATCTTCGCTCGCTCTCCAGGGTCAAGGGTCTCGAGGGCCTTGTAATGGAGTTCGTCAAATTTGGGGTTGCACCAGCGCTGCCAGTTCCACTCCCCCACCTGGTCGCAGGTGAACCACATAGTGGCCCAGGCCGGATCCGGCTCCATGGAATAGGAGATGGCGAAAAGCTCCACCTCTTTCCCTTTATCTCCGAAGCCCAGCTCCCAGAAAGTAGCTGAGTCCATAGCCTGGATTTCCACATTTATCCCCACTTCCTTGAGGTTTGCCTGGACAATCTCGGCGATGGCCCGCATCTCGGCCGTGCTTTCAATGGCCAGGGTCAGGTCAAGGGTTTTGACCCCTGCTTCCTCTAAGAGGCGTTTAGCCTCCTCCACATCTCTTGCCCTCAGGGGGGCATCGGCCCAGT